>NZ_BCMR01000010.1:0-124020 GCF_001653015.1 Rickettsia sp. Tenjiku01 | reverse complement strand
ATATAAATACGGCTTTAATTTAATATTAACTAATTAGGTTTATTTTTATGCTTAACAAAATAGTCGAGTTATTTAGAAGTGATGATACCAACCCCTTGGTATGGTAAACTTGCAGTAGTAGGAGCATGTGCTGTTGGAATTTATGTGATAGCAGGTGATTTAAATCTCCGGCTTTTATTCTCAAATGTAGTGCCGACATAGTAGCAACAATGGGAGCAATTCTAGCATATGAGCATTATACAGACGCAACTTCGTAAGAAAGTCCGATGATAGGAAATGAAGCACAATCTGCAATATAATAATAAAATATTTTTAACGAATTTAGAGGACACACCGACTCTAAATTCGTATTCATTGACCATTCAAACCGTTTTTTAGTCTAATTTTGACTTGTTTTAAAGAACGAGGAGTTGCGTCCGTAACTTCAATTTCAATATTTTCTGAAATATCTATTCTAGTACCGATAGCCGGAACACTACTGACTCTAGTCAATACTAATCCACCTATCGTATCAAACTCATCATAATCATTGTGTAGCTTTTCTCCTATTATTTCTTCAAGCACTTCTACTTCAACACGTGCATTTGAAATAATTGTTGAGTTATTAATAACCTTGAAATTATCGCTATCTAATTGCTGATCATGCTCATCATCTATTCGTCCTACTATTTCTTCTATAAGATCTTCAATAGTAACTAAACCATCAGTACCGCCATACTCATCAACAACTATTGCAATATGTGTTCTCTCACGACGCATTTTTGCTAGCAAATCTAATAATTTCATAGAAGGAGCTGCAATTATATGCTTACGTATAAGCTTTTTTAAACGACCGTTTTGCTTTGTAGCCAATGCTTTAAATAAATCCTTGATATGAATGAACCCTACTACATTATCCAAAGTACCGTCATATATAAGAGTTCGTGTATGTGGAACTTCTAACTTAATAGACTCACTTAATTCTTCTAGATTCGTAGTTAATTTTATTGCCGCAATATCGGAACGTGGTACCATTATATCTTCAATAGTTTTATCTTCTAGCTCCAATAAATTAGCTAAAATATTACGCTCGTCTAAAGTCATTTTTTGGCTATTAATTTTAAGGCGTTTTATGACACCAAAAAAATTATCGGGCGTTTTTGTTTTTCTAAAAAAATTTTTTATCGGAGAGAATAATTTTCGTACAGTAAAAATTAACTTATTATTTTGATTTTTTTTACTAGAATCTTCTTTTTTTGAAGATTTTAACATAAATTTTTTTATTTAGTTAATAAGGGGGGAAAATACCAAAATATGATAACATTTCAATTTCTAGATTTTCCATAATATTTGCTTCTGTGTCATTTTGATGATCAAAACCAATTAAGTGTAAAATACTATGTATTAAAAGATGAATAAAATGATTCTCAAAAGTTTTGTGCTGCTCGCACGATTCATTATATATTACCTCATAACAAAATGCTATATCACCTAAATGCATATAATCAGAGTCACCTAAAAATTCAAGTTTAGAATATAAATCCTGCCAATTTAATTCGTTGCTTGGAAAAGAAAGAACGTTAGTAGCTTTTTCTATATTACGAAATTGTTTGTTTAAGGTCAATATTTCTGCAGCATTTGTTAGTAAAATTGATAATTCAAATTGTTTTATTTTACTAAAATTATCAAACCGCAATAAAATATTTTGAGTTATTTTTTTGATTAAACTCTTATTTATCTGCTTATGCTCACGCCATTTGTTGTAGTTTCTTACAATTTCTACGTTTATCATTGTACCAAATATTGAATAAATAGTCGTTATAGACTTAGCTGTAACTTAAGAGCATATTTTAAAAGCTGTATATCTTCATTAGAGATAACGTTAATTTTAGATTTTAATCTTAATTTGCTTACTGTCATTATTCGATCAGTCATGGCTTTACCTTTTTTGCTACCTATCATTACGTAGGCTTCACAAGGATAGCATTTATCGATGTTACTAGTTAAAGGTATTACTTGCACACGATTTAATAAAGCATTTGAGTAATTATTGCCGGTCTTACCTTAGCGACTTCCCACCTAACAAAGGATTAAAGTCGACCACCATACCTCAGCTCTTTTCATAAAAATCGCGTTCTATTAACCCTTCTCCTCAGCTTTTGTATCTTGAGCCATGGCTTTGTAAGCGGCTCCAAGCTTCTCATTAATTACATAAGGTTTTAACTAAGTTGCTCAATAAATTTGCTAATTTTACGTTCACCTTTTACAGAATAAAACCTATAATAAACCGCTTATAGTAATTGTCAATTTCTTCTGCATAAAATACTCGTATACACGTGTGTTACACGTATGACATCATATATATAAATTAATCAACATAAGGATTATTTACTTTAGTAAACAAAGATAATAGCTATGAAACTGGCCACACAGGCAATAAGCATGATATTTTAAGACACCAGTTTTTGTTGGTAATTCTCTTTTAATTTTTGAAAATCCTCATCGGCATGGTATGAAGAACGGGTTAGCGGACTTGCCGAAACCATCAAGAATCCTTTTGTTTTTGCTACTCGCTCTAGATATTTAAACTCTTCCGGCGTAACATATTTTGCGACCTCAGCATGATTTTTGGTAGGCTGCAGATACTGCCCGATAGTTAGGAAATCAACCTTTGCTTCTCTTAAATCATCTATAACCTGTACTACTTCATTTATTTCTTCCCCAAGTCCTACCATCATACCGGATTTTGTAAAAATTTCAGGAGATAATTTTTTAATATTATGAAGTAAGCTTAAAGAATTATAATATCTAGCCCCCGGTCTAATCGTTTTGTATAAAGACGGTACTGTTTCGACATTATGGTTAAAAACGTCAGGTTTTGCGTTTGCTATTATTTCAGCTGCTCCTTCTTTTCTTAAAAAATCGGGTGTTAGAATCTCAATAGTAGTATTTGGCGATGATTTTCGGATTTCGCTAATACACTCCGCAAAATGTGACGCTCCGCCATCCTCAAGATCATCACGATCGACGGAAGTAATTACTACATGCTTAAGATTTAGCTTTTGTACCGCCTCCGCTAACCTTTGCGGTTCATACGGATCAAGTAAATCCGGTCTACCCGTTTTAACGTTACAAAACCTACAAGCTCTAGTACAAACCGAACCTAAAATCATCACAGTTGTATGTTTTTTTGACCAGCACTCACCAATATTAGGACAAGCAGCTTCCTCGCACACAGTATTTAATCTCAGATTCTTTATTAAATCTTTTGTATTATAGTACTCTGTAGAATTAGGAGCTTTTACTTTTATCCAATCAGGTCGTTTATTTAAATTAGCCATAAAACGGAAATAATTCAATTAATTTTGTCACTTCATTTAATACTTTCTGCTCAAGAGCGCTATTATCTTCATTATTTTTTAAGCCGTCTAAAATATCTGCTACCATATGACCGACTAATACAAAATCCTTTTCTTTAAAGCCTCTAGTAGTACATGCGGGAGTACCAAGGCGAATACCTGAAGTGATAAAAGGCGAAGTTTCATCAAACGGGATAGCATTCTTATTACACGTAATCCCTGCTCTATCCAAAGAATTTGCAGCAAGCTTACCCGTGATTCCGTCTTTACGCAAATCCACTAAAACAATATGATTATCGGTACCACCTGTTAATATATCATACCCTCTTTCTTGCAAGCTACTTGCTAAAGCTTTAGCGTTACTTATTACCTGCTGAATATAACTTTTATATTCAGGCTGCAAATTTTCTAAAAAAGCTACGGCTTTTGCAGCTATTATATGCATTAACGGACCACCTTGTAGTCCTGGAAATAATGCAGAATTTATTTTTTGACCTATCTCTTCATCGTTAGATAAAATTAAACCGCCTCTTGGACCTCTAAGTGTTTTATGAGTAGTAGAGGTAACAGCGTGAGCGTAAGGAATAGGGCTTTGATGCTCACCTGTGGCAACAAGTCCTGCAATATGAGCAATATCTGCCATAAAGTAAGCTCCTACTTTATCCACAATTTCTCTAAATTTTGCAAAATCAATATTACGAGAATAAGCAGAAAAACCGGCTATAAGTAATTTTGGTTTATGCAAATCCGCTAAGCGTTCAATCTCATCATAATCGATTAAATAAGTCTCTTTATTTACGCTATAAGAAACGGTGTTAAACCATTTACCAGACATATTAGGAGCTGCACCGTGCGTTAGATGCCCGCCGCTATCTAAGGACATACCAAGAACCTTATCACCCGGCTGTAATAAAGCAAGATATACAGCCTGATTTGCTTGTGATCCTGAATGAGGTTGGACATTTGCATATTTGCAGTTAAAGAGTTTTTTTACTCGTTCTATAGCTAAATTTTCAGCTTTATCTACTTCCTCGCAACCGTTATAGAATCGCTTACTTGGGTATCCTTCGGCATATTTGTTAGTCAGAAGCGCCCCTTGAGCTTCAAGCACAGCAGGACTTACGAAATTTTCTGATGCAATAAGCTCGATTACGCTACTTTGACGTAGCTTTTCATGCTTTATTATTTCATTAATCTCTTTATCCGTTTCGTGTAAATTATTATTAAAAATATTCATTCATCCTCATATTTTTTGGTTTTGTTTTGTAGATATCTAATCATCATTGCGAGGAAAAATTGAAAATTTTGACGAAGCAATCTCATACCAAAATCCTGAGATTGCCACGCAGCCTACGGCTGCTCGCAATGACGGTTATTTATAAAATTAATCGCAATCTCAAGCCCCCGTCCATCTATTGAATGAGCAAGAGATGTTAATTTATTTCCGCTATGCTCTATATGCAGCTTAGATAAATAGTTTGAAGCATTATACATCTCGCTAACACCGACCACCTCATCTAATTCTCCATGAATCAAGCATATAGGAGTAAGCTTATTATTAACTTCCATAGGTGGAATTAATGCACCCGAAAAACCTATAGTACAGAAAAACGGCTCTTTTTGAACTAGTGTTAAATATAATCCTATCATCGTACCTTGAGAAAAGCCAATAATGACAGTATCTTTGTTGGCTAGATTTAACTCGTCCTGCTTTTGCTTTATTATATCTTCAACCTTAGAAATATTATTTGCAATTAGCTTTGCCATAATATGCGGGCTGCGGTCTTGCAAACTAAACCATTGTCTACCATAAGGCATCATATCATAAGGCTCGATACCATGCGGGGAAATAAAATGACAATTGGGTAAATAATTTTTGATATAAGGCACAAGTCCTATTAAATCATGTCCGTCCGAGCCGACACCGTGCAGTAATACTACTAGCTTCTTCGGCGGCTGCTCTTTACTTTCTACTTCGGGGTATTCTAAATATTTGCTCATGTTTTTATATGTTTATGTACTTAAAATATTAAGGTTGAGTAGTAGTATACGAAGGTCAATTTCAAAAAGAGCAAGGAGTCTGCAAGGCGAGGAGCGGAGGGTATACTGAATTGAACACCGCAGAACTTGCTAGACGACTACGCCAATTTTTGCAATTCACCGAGTATACGCTTTCAACATCTTCTCAAGTTCTCCACTTTGATATAACTCTCTAGCAATATCACACCCGCCGACTAATTCTCCGTTAATGTATAATTGTGGGAATGTCGGCCAGTCGCTAAATTTTTTTAAATCTTCACGTAATTCAGCATCAAAAAGTACATTAATATCACGAAATTCTACACCTAATTTATTCAAAATAGCTACTACGGTTCCTGAAAATCCGCATGCAGGCGACTTTTTAATACCTTTCATGAACAATACTACTTTATTATTTTTTATCTCATTTTCTATAAATTTAAAATTTTTATTTTCTAGCATTTTAAGACTCAATAATTTATCTTCTAAAATACACTTTCTATAGCAATATATGCAAGCACAAATAGTTAATAAAATTTTTGAGATTTTTAGCAAGAATAATCCAAATCCGAAAACCGAATTAATATATAAGAATGATTTTACCTTATTAGTAGCGGTAATATTATCTGCTCAAGCCACCGATATATCAGTAAATTTAGCAACTAAATCTTTATTTGAAACTTATGATACACCAGAAAAAATTTTAGAACTCGGCGAAGAAGGACTTAAAAAATATATAAAATCTATAGGACTATTTAACAGCAAAGCAAAAAATATTATCGCATTATGTAAAATATTGATAAGCAATTATCAAGCTTCAGTACCGAATGATTTTAAGGCATTAATTAAACTACCGGGCGTTGGCAGAAAAACTGCTAATGTTGTACTAAATTGCTTATTCGGCATGCCTACAATGGCAGTTGATACGCATGTCTTTAGAGTAGCCAACAGAATCGGGCTTGCTAAAGGCGGTACTCCTGAAATAGTAGAAAAAGAGCTACTGCAGATTATCGATAAAAAATGTCTAACGCATGCCCATCACTGGCTAATTCTGCACGGCAGATATATATGCAAAGCTAGAAAACCCGATTGCAACATCTGCCCTATTAAAGAGTATTGCGATTATTATTTTAACCTTAAATAAGAGTTATAGTAAATCTTATAACTTACCAATTATTGCTGAATAATATTCATGTTCTATAGAATTAGGTTTAGGATCAAGTGTTGCTAATGTTTCCAAATGACAAGTAACGAACGGTGCACCTTTTACCTTGCCCCCTGCATAGATACGGATGTTTGCAAAACCAAGCGAATTCTCCTTCCATTTGTGCACTAGTTAATTCATGTAATATATTACCGTTTTTATCATAAAGACTAAATAAAGTTTTGTCATTATCCTCAATAAGTTTTATAGGGGTTTATCTAAATTTTCTTGCTGATGTCCTATATATATTTTATCTAAAACTCCTTTTTTCTCATATTCTTTAAGAATTATTTGTGTCATTTCTTTTACCGGTACAGTAATCATATATTCTTTTTTATTAGAATAAATATCTTTGGCACAGACGGCAATAAAACTATGAAGTTTAACTGCAAGATTTTTATGTTTTATAATAAAAGGTTTTTCTTTATATTGGAAGTCTTGCTATACCAGAATGCGAAATAAAGCTTGCATTTTGAGAAGTCAGCATGGTTATAAACATCTCTATAGATGAAGTATCACGCGAGTCATATTTTATTGGAAACAAAGGCTACATAATACATCGGTTAAGCCTTGATCATGATAATCTAAGCTAGCGGAAAAGGCATACTTCCCCTTAAAAATTTTTATCACCAGATCATTACCTTGATAAGAACTTTGAAATCTACTCTGCTTACCCAAAAAATCTTGCCAAGCAGACATATTCGCTCCGTTGACTTTTACCATATAAAAATGTAAATCATCTTCCTGTTTATAATGATGAATTTCTGAATTTACTTTTTGTATTTGTGTCTCTTGTAACTTTTTAAAATACCCTGTAAATCAGAATATTGTTTATCTATTTTACTGAAATTATACTTAGAACCAAGCCGTAAAGCTCGCCCATATTGCATTTCGATTCCATCCGGGGTTTTAGCTTCTTTACATACAGCTTTTATAAATTGACTTAACTGTTCTTCATCTTTAGTAAAATTATTTTTTTTAAATCTCTCTAAGAATTTTTTTAATAAAGCCTCTTTTCTGCGATCTGTCATATTAACATCATTATGATTAGTAATATTTATGCCTGTTTTTAATCTTAAATTCAAAATATCTTCCATATATCTATAGAAGGTATAAATTTCTATAGTTTGGGGCTTAAAAGATGAATTATCATTTAATTGCAAAATAAAATCATTTACTTCTTTCCAATGTTCATAAGTTGATATATCACGAGCGATAATTTTATCCTTTACTATATAAGGATTTTGAAGAAAATTAAAAATCTCTTGTAAGCTTATTCCCTCTAAATTTGGACAATCTAAGACACCGTCTTTCATAAAAGATAGTGCTTCTTTCAATTGATCATTGATTTCTTTCATTTTGTAAATCTTTTAAATATTAATTCTTAATACTAAAAATTAATATATTTTCAAGTTGACAATTTTTTGCTTACTTCATAATATCTAGGCCCAATTTGATAAAGGTAACATTTATGCGTTCAGCACTTATAACTTCTATATTAGTAGCTGTAGCTTTCTTAACAAGTGCTTGTAATACAATGCAAGGTGCAGGTCAAGATATGCAGGCAGCCAGTAAAAAACTTAAAGATTCGGCAGAAAGCAATAAGCCTCAAAAAGGTTGCGGCTGTCCTTACAGCTCAGCTAACTAAGTATACTGTTTTTTATAATGGGTCGTCTGCCGATTCTTCATTTACTCGGAGTATATATCGCAGACGACTTTTTATTTTTCTGCCTTATCGATTTCTGCTTTTAGCTTTTCTATTTCTTCTTTTGAAAGTTTAGTATATTTAATTATTGTTCTAGAGGCTCTTTATCAATTAGCATTTCTTTTGCTATTTCAATATTTCTTCTAGCTTCGCCTTCAGCTCTTCCTTCCTCTCTCATCTTTTTAAAAGCACTAGTTTCAATTCTAAGCCACTCTAAACGATTTTCATATTCCTCTCTTTCTGCATCATTTAAATTTATTACCTCAAGCACGGTTAATGCTTTTTTCAATACATCATTATCCAATTCTTTCGGTAAATTATCTTTATTTAATAAATCATTACGTGTTAAAAATGCTAGCCATATATCTAAAGCATTTTTAACTTTCTTGACGACATCAGATAACTCCTCCTTAGGATGCTTAGCAAATTTATTAATCTCTATCGTATGTAACTCTATATCTTTAAAAGATACTAAACCACTTTTTATTTCCTTTAACTGAAAAGAATTATGATATTCATCTGTATCTGTAATACTGGTAAAGTTACGTATGTGTATCCCTATTGTTTTATTTAATGCTACATAATCTGATCCCTCTTTCAGTTGCTCCGTATACATTTTCGCCCAGTAATACAAAGCTCTTTTATCGTAATCCACTTCATCGGTTACTTGGATTTCGATTTATACCTTTTACTGCTTTTACTTTTGGCTTTTATATCAAGTATAGATAGTTTATCGGCTTTAAAATTCTTTGGATTATACTGATTAAGTAATGTTACTTCTACAATCTGATCTTTCTAACTTACTATCGAATTAATAAGCGATATCAATAAATCTTTATTCTCTTCTACTCCGAAGATTTTTTTAAATGCTAAATCTACTCTCGGATTAACTTTTGACAACATATTATTATGTTACTAAATGTGATTTTCTCTTTATTCTGAGGTAAATATTCTACTATAAATTTATATTAAATCTTTTGCTTATTCAACAATCTATATATCTCTTTTTTACTATAAACATCTTTGAATTTGTCATAAACAAGTTCGGTAGTAGTTTTACTACTTAAGTTTTTACTTAAGCAAAGTTCTATAAATTTTTCTAAATTTTTGTGTTGGTTTTGTTCCTGTATATTTCCTGAAATCAACAATACTATCTCACCTTTTAAAATATTATTTTGATAGAACTCTATTATTTCATCTATATCCCCTGTTTTTATTTCTTGATACAGTTTAGTTAACTCACGAGCTACACATATTTCTCGGTTTCCTAGTATTTCCTTAGCTACCGATAAAGTATTTATCAAACGAGGAGCCGTTTCAAAAAAAATCAAAGTAGCCTTAAAATTTACTAGTTCAGAAAAAATCTTTTTCTTACTTTCTATAGTTTTAGGTAAAAACCCGTGAAATAAAAATCGATCAGTAGGAAGAGCCGATAAAGTTAGAGCAGTAACCGGTGCAGATACTCCCGGTACTACGTCTATATGACAATTAAGATTGCGTATACCTCTAACTAACTTATAGCCGGGATCGGAAATTAAAGGAGTCCCTGCATCAGAAATTAAGCTTATTATATTGCCCGATTTTATTAAACTTATGATATTTTCTCTATCTTTCTCGTCACTATGCTCATTATAAATTTGTAATTTTGTATGAATGTCATGTTTTGCTAGCAATTTTTGTGATATTCTAGTATCCTCGCATAAGATAATATCCGAATTTTTTAAAGTCGATATAGCACGAAGCGTTATATCTTCAAAATTACCGATCGGTGTTGAAACAATATATAATCCCGGTTTGGAAAGATATCTAATCATAGTTTTTTAATTTTAAGTAACATTATGGCTAGTATAAAACATAAACTACGAATCGTTCTATCATTTTTTTGCTTGATATATTTAACGTCCTGTCAAACTCCTAAAGAAGAACCTATAAGTTTTCCTAAAAAAGAACAAACAGAAATTGAGATTGCAATTTTAATGCCAAATCAGGGTCCTGATAGTATTGTCGGGAAACAATATAAAGATTTAATTAAAATGGGACTTAATGACGGAATCAAATCTTACATACATGTTACTTCTTACGATGGTTCAGACGAAAAAAACGTTTTAGCCGCTATGGATAAAATAGTAGCACGTAAAACTAAGATTATTTTAGGTCCTCTATATTCTAACTTTACCTCTCTAATAGCCGAAAAAGCAAAGGCAAATGATATTATTATAATAACTATGTCAAATAATCCGGCTCTTGCAGAAGATAAATTATTTGTATTCGGTCATGCACCTTTAAAACAACTGATACGTATCATTAATTATTACGCAAGTAACAACCATAAAGATTTTATGGCATTATTACCTAAAGGGAAGCATTCGCAAACTATTAGTCAAGTAATGCAAAATATATTGATTCAGAACAATGCATCATTATCACGCACTGAATTTTATGAGGATAATCCTGAATCTATAGCAAAAGCCGCAAGAAATATTTCAGACAATACCGATATTATAAATGAACATAGCGACACGACAAAACCGGTTATTTATCTATCAGACGATCCAAAAAATTTAAACCTACTCGCTGATAGTATTCGTAAATATAATTTAGATAAAAAGGCTATTTTAATCGGTGATCATCGTATTGATATCGATTACCCTGAAAAGATCGATATTAGCTTTACCGGCTCTTTAAATTTACTCAATAGCAACGTTCCGGATAGGGCAAAAGACTTAGGTATTAACCATATAGGCTTCATGCATCTTCTTTCTTATGATTTAGGACGTATGACTGCAAACTATATAGGCAATGAATTTGCATCTGAAAGGTTTTTAAATAGAATGAACAGTAGACAACCTTATATAGGTTTATCCGGTAATATTTATTTCATCAATGGAGTAGCTCAGAGACGATATGATATTATTAGGAAAGAGAATGGGATATATTCTACTGTTTCAGGAAATTAGGGCGTTGTTGTATCTTGATCACTCAGTAACCTGACCATGTGTTGTACGAACGTTCAGGATGTCATTCCCACGGAAGCGGGAATGACATTGAGTAGGTTTTTCACGCCATAGCCATACAACAAGGCTGGTCAAGTCACAGGATGACAAAGGGACACTAAAGATTAATTATTTATTTTTATCATTATCACTACCGTCGTCTTTCATGCCGTCTTTAAAAGCTTTAAGACCTTTAGCAAGATCGGACATGACTTGCGGTAATTTGCCGGCACCGAATAATACAAAAATAATTAATAAAACTATTAATAAATGGCTAAAGCTCATTCCCATGATATTTTTTTGCTGTATAAGTTAAAATTTAATTATATAAGATATTATAGCTCTAATCTAGGATAAAATAATTAAAGAAATGTTTACTAAAAAACAATTTTCAGAATTTTTTGCTACTTTTTTTTATATCGGGAAAATAAAATACTGCCCAGGCACTTTTGGATCAATTGCTGCTTTCCCTCTAACTTATTTCTTAATATATTTTATTGTTAATAACAAAATAATCATTCCTTTCTTAAGTCTTACTCTCGGTGAAGCTCAACTTGTCAGTATATTTATTATAAGCTTTAGCCTATGTTTGATACTCTTAATACTCGGCACTTATTTTACTAAAATATATTTAAATTATACAAATTCAGAAGACCCTAAAGAAGTGGTCATTGATGAAGTAGTAGGGCAAATGCTAACTATTGTTTTAGTATTTTTTTCCGCTTTATTTGCTAATGAATCGTATTTAATTAAATATTTTAGTCCGCTAACAATAAATATTATATTACTTTTCGTATTACCTTTTTGTCTATTCCGATTTTTTGATATAGTAAAGCCCTGGCCTATTAATTGGTTGAACAAAAATATTAAGGGCAGTATCGGCGTTATGCTTGATGATTTGCTAGCCGCAATATTTGCTGCGGTAACTCAATACGCAATTATATTTGTGTTAATAGATATTCGACAATAGATTTGCTATAAAAAAAGATCATTGACTAATTTCTAATATAATAATATGATACGATAAATATTTATAAATTTTTAAAGAGATAGTTTTCATGTTCGCAGTTATAAAAGCAGGTGGAAAACAATATAAAGTAGACAGAAATAGTATTATTAAAGTCGAAAAAATTGATGGAGAACTTGGCTCTAAAATTCAGTTTGATCAAATTTTAATGATTGGTGAATACTCAAAGCCTTCTTTTATTGGGACTCCAATAGTTAAAGGGGCTGTCGTTACGGCTGAAATTACTAACCAACTTAAAGATAATAAAATTATAGTCTTTAAGAAAAAGCGTAGAAAAAATTATCGTCGTAAAGCCGGTCATCGTCAAGAATTGACGGAATTAAAAATATTAGATATTACCAAACAATAATAATAACTTAAAAGGAATTATAAAATGGCAACCAAAAAAGCCGGTGGTAGTTCTAGAAACGGAAGAGACTCGGCTGGTCGAAGGCTGGGAGTTAAAAAATCCGATGGACAATATGTAATACCCGGTAATATTATAGTTAGACAACGCGGCACAAAAATTCATCCTGGAACGAATGTAGGGCTTGGCAAAGATCATACAATATTTGCTTTGATAGAAGGTAGAGTAGAATTTTTAACTAAGCGAAATCATAAAATCGTGAATGTTAAAGAAATTGCAAGTACTTAAGTATTGCGGTTTGATCTACTAGTGTTACGTAGAACGAAAAATGCTTTTTATGGCATTGTTACGTTGATTGATAAAATCTACTTGGTCACCCCGTGACTTGGGTCCATAAAAATAATTTAAAGTACTAATATTATTAGTATTTTAAGCTGGATCCCGCGATTAAGTCGCAATATGACAATTGAAAACCCTTCCACACAATAATGTCTGTAAGTGCGCTAGATGACGACAGGCGGAAATTAATTATATAACATAATATTCTATTAGGCTTTCTTTACTTATGGCCTTAATAATTCAAAAGTTCGGTGGCACTTCCGTTGCAAATATTGATAGAATAAAAAGAATCGTTCCTATCATAAAAACCGAAATAGCTAAAAATAACCAAGTAATTGTAGTAGTTTCGGCTATGGCAGGTGTTACTAATCAACTTGTCACATTGTGTAATGAAGTATCAAGCCTTAATAACATTGCTCAATTTGCAGAATATGATGTAGCACTTTCTAGCGGTGAAATAGTCACTGCTTCATTACTAGCGCTCGCTCTTCAAGAAGAAGACATAAAGGCGCGATCATTTCTAGCTTGGCAATTACCGATGCTCACCGATAATAATCATAGTAAAGCTTTAGTAGAATCAATTACTACAGATTTACTAGAAAAATATTTACAGTTAAATACTATCCCTATAATAGCCGGTTTTCAAGGAATTAACAAATCCAATAGGTTAACTACTTTGGGCAGAGGAGGATCTGATACTACTGCCGCCTTAATCGCTGCAGCTATGAAAGCCGATAGATGTGATATTTATACCGATGTAGAGGGAATATTTACTGCTGATCCAAGAATTATTCCAAATGCCAAAAAGATAAAAGAAATAGATTTTTTAGAAATGTTAGAACTAGCATCAAGTGGAGCAAAAGTACTACACCCTAGAGCCGGAGAGTTAGTAATGCGGTATAAAATAGATATGCGTGTTCTGTCAACATTTTCACCGGATACAGAAGGTACGTTAATCACTTCAAAGGATAAAAATATGGAGAATGGGATTATTAACAGCATTACTTCTAATAAAAATTTATTAAAAATATCTGTAAAGAGCATGTCTTTAAGTTTTTTGCAAGTTGCAAATATGATTACACAAAACAATAATCATATTGAGTTTATGCAAGAGATAAAAAATAATGTAGAATATAGTTTTATTACAAATTTAACCGATAAAAATAATTTACAAGCTTTACTGACTAATTTAAAAGATGATAAGCAGATACAAGATTTTACTTTTGATACCGAAATTGCTACAATCTCTCTTATTGGTTATGGGATTAAAAATGATTGTAAATTACTTGAAACAATATTATCAAAGTTAACGAACGATAATATAAATGTTCACATGATACAATTATCAGAAGTTAAAATTACCTTATTCATAAATGATCAAGATGTAGAAAAAACAATTTTTAATTTATATAATCTTTTTAAAATATCTTAGATTCTGCATCTGAAATTTAATTTATAGAAAAAGAAGAGGAACAGACATGGCTCATACTACAGAAAAATTTTATAATTTGTGACAAAAAAAGTTAAAACAGATTAATTTAAATTTCATATATAAGACCTAAATACTTAATTCAATAGCTTAAATTTATTATTTTCATATAATTATCTTCTATTTACTGTTTATTAGTTATATATTAATAAATAAGTCTAAGAGGCTATCTATGAAGTTATTTTAACTCTCAATTTGTAGAGTAAATTTTACAGGAAACAATAATGAGCGAAGATATAAGGTCAAAAGAAAGAGTTAATCGGATTAACGATATATCAGAAACAAATAAAGATGATCCAGAAGAAATTAGAAATAATTTTAAAAAATTTGTACTGAATATATTAGAAACAGATAATATAACCCCGTATAAGTTAAGTGAAAAAACAGGTACTCATGAAACAGCGTGGAAAAATTTTCTAGATGGTCGTACAAAAATGCCTGATATGCGAGCAATTGTTGCTCTTGCAGATTATAAAAATGTTCCACTAGATGAAGTAATAGGCAGAGATATAAATAAAATAAAAAAGATAACGGTAGAAATAAAACAAACTCCGGAAATATCGGCATCTATAGCTAAACTACCAAAAGATATACTGCAAGAAGCCATGTTGATAGGAGAAAAAACTAGAGGGTTTATTCATAAACCAACAAATAAAAAGACAAAATCTTTTGCTGAACAAGTTAAAAGCTCTAATAAACCGAAAGGAAGGTCTATCTAAATAAAAATATGTTTTTCAATATTGAGCCTAATATAAAACTTAAAACCTTACTTGATATTCTAAAATAGAAGATAACTTCAAAACGACCAAAATGGCCGACAGCACTGCCGTTTACTTCCACTGATATTCCACCACAAAAAATAACTAGCAGCAAAAATACACAGCTAAATCTCAAACGCTTCAGACAAGATACATTTGATGAAATTAAAGGCGATGTAGAACTTTATTTAGAACCGACACAGCATTGGTCGGCTAGAGGAATATTTGATAAAAATAAAGCATTATGGGGAACTTTGATCATTAAAACTAAGATAGGAGATATTTGTTTTATAGGTGCTTCGGGTTACGATAATCTTTTTAAATAGATCGAACAAAAAACATAATATTTTAATAAGCCTTATTCCGATAGGGGCTTATGAACCAAGATGGTTTATGAAACCGGTGCATATGCATCCTGAAGAAGCCGTATTTACTCATTTGGACTTAGGCGCTAAATATTTTCTATAATTAGCTGATTAAGCATTTAATGCCGCTCCTTTGGAACTCCGACAAGCTATGAAAAAACATAATATTGATGAAAATAAGTTGATTACCCCTGAAATAGGTGAATTTTTCCTATTTGATAAAAATGATTTATAGTTTATGCACTTAAATTAGATGTGTTTTGTCTACCCATACTATATGTTTTACTGGATCCCGTGAATATACACCCCTGAACGACACAAAATTCACTTTATAATGGAGATAAAAGCATATTTATTACTGAATAAAAATTGCCAATTTCTGATTTCTCACGAGAAGAGAACATAGAGCTACTAAAAATGGTTGTGCTTGGGGCGTTGCATTAGTCCATAATATTCTACCACTTTTTGCTTCTACTAATTCCTATAGACATAAATATATTATCTGCATTACTTACTGAACAACCCAAAGCACTTATTAAAAAGTCACGTGTACGAGCTCCATTAGTCTTTATCATTTGCACATAATTAAGTAATAGAAATATATCAGCTCCTGTTTTTTCTCCTAACATTATAACAGGTTCACCTATATTTTGAGTCATTGAGAAAGCTTTTCCTTCAGACCATAATAAAGGCATATATAAAGCAGTATAAGTATTATTATAGGAGCTACGGAAACGAGATACTAAATCATCAAGCTTTTGTGTTCTAATATCTTTGTTGTACAATAGCTTAACTCTTAAACCATTCTTCTGCATTGCTAAAGAAATTTCTTGCTTCAACAATTCTTCCAAATGAGCTTCATAGTTATATTTACGTTCTTTGCAATTACCAATATCTAACGTATATACTTCCGTTTGCATCGGTAAAACTAATATTTCCTTGTATACATAATAAAAATTATAGATTTATGAAAAATTTTATGCATCACATTTAAAGTTATCGTCAAGATTTATTTTGTACCTATTACGGTTAAATAATATGGTCATAGAATAAGCAAGTACGGCAAACATGCAAAGATATAAAATCGGGAATAGGTTAAAATCAAATGATTTTATTACCTTTACACAAATATAATTAGCAGTACCGGACATTAACATTGAGCCGATATTATGTCCTAAACTTATAACACGATAGCGTTCTTTAACTACAAAAGACTTAATAACTATACTATGAGCAAGAGAATTAAAAGGTGCAACTGATGCAGCTAACATTAAACTAGATGCAAGCCCTAAATTAGTCATTTGATATTTTACTGCTATTACAAAAAATACACTTGCTGTAATAGTACATATAAATGCGATTTTTAATACTGAATTAACTCCTAAGCGATCGGCAATAAAACCGGCAATCGGCATGCAAACAGCAAAACATATTACTATTAAGACTGAAAAAGCACTCATAATAATACCGACTGAAGGTAATACGATCGGTAAATATTGCTTCATAAAGATGATCGCAATTTGATATGTTGCTCCAAAACCTCCGGCTAAAAATATTAACCGTGCAATATTTTTCCATTGCTTTTTAATTATAGAGCTAAGTTTTTCAATAGAATCTTGGCTATAGTGTGCCTTTTTAAACTCCGGTGTTTCATCAAATTTCCGGCGATAATAAAGAGTTATTAATGCAAGTGGTAAACTTAGTAAAAACGGAATACGCCAACCCCACTCCGGAAAAATATGAGAATTAAAGAAATTAGTTGCACCGATTCCGCATAATAAACCCATTACTCCTGTACATCTAGTTATTGCCGAGGCAGTAAATCGGTATTTTGCTCCTAAATGTTCAATAACATAAATCGCTGCACCGTCATATTCTCCTCCAATAAAAATACCTTGCATGAAGCGACATAAAACTAAAATTATTGTACTCCAAACTCCTATCGAGGAATAATCGGGCAATAAACCTATTATTAAGGTAGGGATTACAATACCGATAATCGTAAAACTTAAGGCTTTTTTTCGACCGTATATATCCCCTATACGTCCAAAAAGATAAGCACCCATAGGCTTTGATAAATATGCTGCTGCATAAACGGCAAAAACATTTACAAGCTTTGTTAATAGATCAGTACTAGCTGAAAAGAATTTATCAGCGATAATTGCCGCTGAAAAACCATATAAACTATAGTCGTAATATTCAATAATAGTGCCTAAAAAAGCACCAAGAACTTTATTGCGTGATTTTGTTTGTTTCATTTTAAAGGTATACTGTGAGTAAACGAAAAGTAGGTAGACGAAGTTTAATTTGGAAAAGAGCAAGGCATCTTGAAGCTGATAACCGCAGCGTACATACTAGTACGTGAAGATTATCAGCAAAAGACAACGTAGCCAATTTTTCAAATTAAACGAGTATACATGACCGCTTTGGCCGTTACTTAAAATCCTTCAAAGACCTTTATGTAAAGGTGGACTTCATATATCTAAACTGAATTAGTATTAGACAGGGACGATGTCCTAAAAGTTAGTGGTAGTCCTAGGTTAATATTAAGCTCACGAACCAAGCAGCTAAGAGCTAATATATCACTTTCCCATTTTACGTGCAAGGTTTTCTAGGTAACCTGCTATAGTAGTTAAGGTTTCTGCGAATTTTTCTTCGTCGGGATGATTTTTTTGAAGACCATTTTTATTAAGTTTTTCTGTTAGACTAGCTATTTCAGCTTGTGCATTAAGTGATGCCATAACTAATAATAGCTCAAAAGAGGCTGTGGGACTACCAAGTTTAATTTCCGCTATTTTATCATTCAATTTATTCGCTAAAGATAGTAATTCTTCCTCATTTCCATTATTACAATATAATTGAAAACTCTTGTTATTTAATTTTACCGTAACAATTGACATAATTATTTTTGCTGTTTTTTTATTTCTTCAAGTTCATTAATATAAATGTTAATTTGATCTAGCATTATTATATAATTATCTTTTAATGCTTTATTTTCGTTTTGTAATTTTTGAACTTCATTTTGATTATTTACAAGCATACTCAACAAATCATCGAGTTTATGTTCTACTTCTTCCATTAATTTCTTTAGACTGCTTACATAACTTGCTTCTAAAGGTAATTTGTACGTCGATCCTGTACTCGCATCCTCACATACATCTATGTACGCTGCGGTGCCGCGTTCCGTGTCTCCTTCAAAGGCCTCTTTATTAGCTTCATTCTGTAAGCAGTCTAATATTTCATTATCCATTTTCGTTTAAGCGTTAATTATGAATGGATGACTTACAATAATAATTGATAACATTATAATAGATATAAGTACTAATTGTTTTTTACGTTTATAATTTACCATAGCTCTTTTATTATTTAATAATTTTTCGGTTTCGTTCTGTTTAGTAGCTTCTATCTGCTCTGCATTTCTATCTTTTACATTAAGATAATCCAAGTATAATTTTAAGTAACCTCTTACGTATACTTCTCCCGGTAAAACATCAAAATCACCCTCTTCTAAAGCTACTAAATATTTTTTTCTAATTTTTAAATCACTAGATACCTGATTTAAAGTTTTACCTGAATCTAACCTAATTTGCTTAAGCATTGATGACATAATTTACTCAAGTTTTTGTAAGAAAACTTCAAATTTCTTGTTTGCTAAAATAATTATATTTAAGTCTATAGTTTCTTGAGCTTTAATTTCTTTAATAAAATCAAGCAAATTTCTAACTAAGTTATTATTATTATCAATCCATAAATCTAAATCAATAGTTGTTTTAGATTTATTAATTATTTTTATTAATAATCTACGTTGTTTGTCATATAAATCATCTTTTAGCGATTGAATACCTAAGCGACGCCAAAATGAATCGTTCAATTGCCTATCACAAGCTTTACGTAACCAATCAAGACTAAACATATCACTTATAACAAAATAAGCTTTTGCTATCTCTTTATTATTCCCTGAAGTCTGTTTTGTTACATATATAATGTCAAATACTGAAATTAAATTGTCAAATGTAGCGATAGTAGCAGCCAATGATTCCTCTACCCCGCTAGTGGTATAATAATTTAATTTTTCTTCAAATCTTATTTTAGTTTCTCCGACTAATAAATTATCTACCGTTTTTCTTAAGTTTTGTGCAGGAACTCTAAACTCTTCTATAGTTTCACTAATATTAATAGGATGTTTTAAATTTTTAATAAACCACGAAATACCTCGACGCATTAATTTCGTTATTTCGGTAAACATGTCGATTTTTACATTGTAATCAATATTAGTAGGTAGCTTACTTATCGTTTCCCATATATCATCAAGATCAAAAATTTCACAAATAATGGTATATGACCTTATTATATCACAAAGAGGAGCCCCAATCTCACGCTTTACAATACTAATAAGCGGTCCTCCAAGCTGATTCATTATTTTATTTATAGTAACGGTTTTAATAATCTCATGTTTAAGTGGATGAGATAAAATTTCATTACGAAACTTTTTTTGCATCATTTCAGGAAAATAATCTATAAGATATGCATCAAAATATTTATCATGGGAAAAAGTAGAATTAATTAACTCATGATAAGCAGATCTCTTACTATATGATAGCAATATGCAAAGCTCAGGACGAGTTAATACTTCACCGCTAATAGCTCTGCTATTCAATTCTTCTACACTAGGCAAGAATTCATTTTCCCGCTCTAATACTTTTTCTTCTTCTAAAATATCTATAAATTGACTAAGTATATTAACAGTTAACGTAGGAGATAGTTGCATAATTGTTATTGCTTCAGTTTGCTTATAATTATCAAGTAATACTAACTCTTCAACTTGATTTGTCATATCGTTTAGAAGTTTATTACGTTCTTCTAAAGTAATTTTTCCTGAGGTTATCGCACTACTTAAAGCAATCTTGATATTTACCTCATGATCGGAGCAATCAACACCTGCTGAATTATCAATAAAGTCAGCATTTATGCGCCCGCCTTTTTTAGCATATTCAACTCTACCTCTCTGTGATACCCCAACATTACCGCCTTCTGCTATAACTTTTGCTCTAATTTCTTCACCGTTACATCTAAGGTTATCATTTGCTTTATCACCGATTTCTAAATTATTTTCCGTTTTAGCTTTGATATAAGTGCCTATTCCGCCATTCCACAATAAATCAACATCTGCTTTTAAAATAGCTTTAATTAATTCTTCCGGTGATAATTCATTATCATTTATATCAAGTAATTTTTTAATTTCCGGCGATAATTTTATTAATTTACTAATGCGTTCAAATACTTTACCTCCTTTAGAAATAAGCTTAGAATCATAATCAGACCAATTAGACCCCTTTAAATTAAATAAACGCAAACGCTCATTAAAACTTGATAAAGGATCAGGAGTAGGATCAATAAATATATGTTTATGATTAAAGGCAGCAACTAACTTAATAGTCTCTGATCTGAGCATACCGTTACCGAACACATCTCCCGACATATCTCCTATACCTACGACGGTAATAGGGTCTTTTTGGACATCTAACCCTAAAGTTTTAAAGTGATTAGTTACGGAAATCCAAGCTCCTTTGGAAGTAATAGCCATTTTTTTATGATCGTAACCTGCAGAACCACCGGAAGCAAAAGCATCATCAAGCCAGTAATTATATTCTCTTGCCACACTATTAGCATAATCCGAAAATGAGGCTGTACCTTTATCGGCAGCAACCACTAAATAAGGATCTTCTTTATCATAAATAATAACGTCTTTTGGATGTACTACTTTACCGTCAATGATATTATCAGTTATGTCTAATAAACCTCTAAGGAAATTCTTATAGCATTCTACCACTTTTTCCATATATTCATCACGAGTAAGCCCTTCCTCAGTAAAATGAACATAAAATCCGCCTTTAGAACCGACAGGGACAATAACAGAATTCTTAGTCATTTGTGCTTTCATAAGCCCAAGGACCTCAAGCCTATAATCTTCTGCTCTATCCGACCATCTAAGCCCTCCGCGTGATACGGGACCGCCTCTTAAATGAACAGCTTCAAAATGTCTAGAATACACAAATGCTTCGGCAAACGGAACAGGTTTAGGTAAATCCGGTACTTTTGAAGAATCAAACTTAAATGAAAAAATATGTTTATGTGGTTGATAGTAATTTGTTCTAGTAATAGCATTAACTATACCAAGCATATTACGTAGTACTTTATCTTCACTACTCATCTCAACGGTTACTAAGTAATTATTTAGTTTATCTTTAATTACGTCACAATTATTATCCGAATGTTTAGGATTAAATTTTATATCAAATAGATTTACCAACATTTTTGTATATTCGGGATGTTTAAGTAACGTTAACTGTACATAGCCTTTACCGTAACTAAATCCCGTTTGATGTAAATATCTTGTTAAAGCTTTGACGAGTTTAACTTGCTTCCAATTAAAACCGGCAAGCACTATTAATTTACTTAAAGAATCATTAGCAAGCATCCCAAGTGCCATTTTGTCTAAAGCTTCTTCAACATTTATTTTTAATTCGGTAATATTATCCTTTACAGGTACAATAGAAGTTAAGATAAAATTATATATCCAGCTTTCTTTGATTTCGAGAGCCTCCTTAATTGCAAAAGTTTGTTCATCAATTGCTTTAAAACCTAAATTTTCTATTGGTGGCAATATGTTAGAAAGTGCAAGTTTTACTTTTGGACTATATATTTTTAAGTAAAATTCTGTTTCATTTACAGAAACTAGATTAAACATACATTTTTGTGACTTACTTGCTTCCGTTAGATATTCAATATCTATTAAAGCTATTTCCGGAGAAAATTTTTGCCGATAATCTGCCGAAAAAACATTATCAAAAAGCTTTAAATTAATACCTGCTTGATATTCGCCGAATTTTTTAGAAAACTTAAAATAAAAATCTTCACTCCAACATGTAGAGATACGATCTAAATCTTGCTGTATTATTTCTGCTTCAAAATTTATTTTATGTTCCCCTTGTGCTTCAAGCGTTACAAAAAGATAAGAAAAATTACCGGCTACTTCGGTGATATAGTTGGATAAAATTTTACTACCGAATTTTTCTGCTAAATAACAATCTATCATATTATGGATTTCAGCCGTTAAACGTTCTCGTGGCAGAAAAATTATGATATTAAGAAAAGAACTAGACCAATCATATTGAATAAATAATTTAAGCTTCTTACTCATCATACTTGAGAGCATATGTAAACACATACAATATAAATCGCCTTGATCAATTTGTATTAAAGCTTCTCTCGGTAACGACTCCATTAAAATTCTTAACTTATCGGCATTATAACCAGATAATGCAAAACCGGCTTTCTCAATTACAAAATTAAATTTTTGTCGTAGGATTGGAATATTACTTATTGAATGGTAATACATATTTGAATTATATATACCGAAAATTATACTTCCCGAAATATATTCACCCGAAGAGTCAAAATTTTTCACTAAGATATAGTCGATTAAATTATCTGAATGGATAAGCGACGCACTATTTATTTTACCGAGTATTATTAATTGATTTTGATATAAAGGATTAGCAGAACATTTTATAATATCATCAATCTCGTCTTTTACTTCTTGCCATATTTTTCCTGCTCCTATTTCATTGCTTAATTTTAAAGATTTTACTTCAAAATCAAGAGTCCATAATAAAACCAAATTATCGTTTTGTAACCAATTTAAGAATTCTTTAGCCTCTTTAAAATTTAATTTATAATTATCAATTATATTTTTAGATAAATCTTGTAATTTTGTGCGTAATTGCGGTAAATGGCTATAGCTTTGCTCTAACTTTTCTAATCTTTCATTTATAGCCTCGGTTAAAAATGTAGTAGTTTTATCGTCAAAATTTCCTAAAATGGTTAAATGTAGTATTGATTCTGATTTTTCATCCGACACAGAATTTTCTAATATTTTTTCTAATTCTCCTTTACTATTTCGGACACAGTTTATTACCGGATGGAGTAAAAACTTAGTTTGCAAATTCATGTTTTTAAGCAGACATATGATAAAATCAACAATATGCGGCTTATTATCAAGTAATATCAAGACATTTATTGCCGGATCATTTTCGATAACTGCCTTTGTTATTGCTATTTTTCTTGCTCTTGCTATCCTTTGCTTAAAAAACTTAAAGGCTTCATCTGCAAAATTTTGGAATAATTTTGCTCTATTCTCAAAATCATAATCTATCGGAATATAATTTAAAAACTTTTGAACAAAATCTATATATATGGAATTTGACTCACGTTCCTTGCTAAGTTCTAGAATTTTAGTTTTATAATTCGGGATTTGACAATTTAAACGGCTAAAGTTTAAAGAGGTTGTTTTTGGGGTCATGATTTTCTTAAGTAATAATAATATGATTATTTCTGTTGTTATTATATTATATAAAATAACTTAAGCAAGAGGCATAGAAAATAAGTGGAAACGATATTTGCACAAAGCTCTGCATTCGGTAAAGCAGGCGTAGCAGTTTTTAGGATTTCTGGTCCTAAAAGTTTAGAAGTTTTACAGCTACTTACCGGTAGAAAGGACTTTAAATCGAGATTAATGTATTATCAACAAATTACAGTCCCTGAAACTAAGGAGCTAATCGATAATGTTATGGTTGTTTATTTTAAGTCACCTGGTAGCTTTACCGGGGAAGACGTAGTCGAAATTCACACGCATGGCAGTAAAGCTATATCTATAATGCTGACAAATGCATTATTAAATATAGCTGGTATTCGTTTGGCAGAAGCAGGAGAGTTTACCAAAAGAGCTTTTTTAAATAACAAATTTGATTTAACAGCAGCAGAGGGGATAGCCGATTTAATTAATGCCGAAACTATAATGCAGCATAAGCAAGCAATTAGACAAGCAAGCGGCAAACTTGAAGCATTATATAATAATTGGCGTAGTCAGCTTTTAAAAATTATCTCTCTGCTTGAAGCTTATATAGATTTCCCGGATGAAGATATACCTGATACCGTCCTTAATGAAGTTACTAATACTCATACAATCCTTGTAAATACAATATCGGAATATCTTAATGATAACAGAAAAGGAGAATTACTACGAAGTGGTCTTAAGCTTGCAATTATCGGTCCGCCAAACGTTGGTAAGTCTAGCTTACTAAACTTCTTAATGCAGAGAGATATAGCGATTGTCTCAAATATTGCAGGAACTACTAGAGATATAATTGAGGGACATTTAGACATTGGCGGCTATCCTATTATTTTACAGGATACAGCAGGTATAAGAGAAGAAAGTAGTGACATTATCGAGCAGGAAGGTATAAAACGAGCTATAAATTCAGCTAAAACAGCAGATATTAAAATTATAATGTTTGATGCCGAAAAATTAGACTCCTCCATAAATGAAGACATTATTAATTTAATTGATGAAAATACTATCACAATAATTAATAAAATCGATTTAATCGAAACTAGTAAAATCTTTTCTATTGAAAATAAATATAAATGCTTAAGAGTTTCAGTAAAAAATAATATTGCTCTTTCAAGTATATTAAAAAATATTGAAAAAATTGCCGAAAATATGGCAGGATTTACCGAAACTCCTTATATAACAAATCAGCGTCATCGTAACTATTTACAACAAGCTCTCTCACATTTAACGGCTTTTAGCTTAGATAATGATTTAGTTCTAGCAACTGAAGATATTAGAATGACGGCACGCTGCATCGGTGCAATTACGGGTGTTATCAACGTAGAAGAAATACTAGGCGAGATCTTTAAAAATTTCTGCATAGGTAAGTAATATTGTATAGCTCGTTCTATGTCATCCCCGCAAGGTATTATTGCATGGACACCAAATCATCATTGCGAGCGACTGTAAGGAGCGTGGCAACCTCATGAAACAGTAGATTTCTTGCATAACCTCCTTCTAAAGATAATTTGTACGTCAATCCGGTACTCACATCCGTTTCCTGTAAATTCCTCTTTATAAGACTAGGTTATGCAAGAAGTCTAGTACAAAATGACGTCGAGGCTTTGTCTCTCCTCGCAATGACGAAAAAACGAAACATTACAGCATAACAATCATCTTTCTCAAATCTTTCCATATATTAATTTATTTTAACTTTATCTTGACAAAAACATTAACATACTTTAGAAACCACGTTTTATTAATTAAAGGAGTAACATTATGGCATCTATATTAAATATAAATTTTAAATGCGTTATGCCTATATTTAGCAATGAAATAGTAAGCCGTTTACCGGGTAATGTAAGCCACATCATTCATAAATTAAGCAGTACTATATTTTCATCAGTATATAGTACTGTTGAAGGAGCTTTTAAAAAAGGTTATATAGTGGATAATACACAGTGTAATTGGAAAAACATTGCACAATCTTTCAATGAGTCCCCAAATGATTTTTCAATACTACACCAAGAGTGCAACAATGGTTTAAATATTCCAATAAATAATATTTTTATCGATGCTGAAAATAATCCTCATATACTTTTACAACAAGCCGTAACACCTCATCAAAACGGTACGGCTAGTATTCTTAATCAACTTTATAAAGTAATGAATGATTATATATTCTCTCAAGGCAATATTACCGAAACTAGCGGAGCTGATTTCTTAGGTTTAAATGAATGCACTAAAGCAGAAGCTATGAGTGCTTTACAAAACTATAACGCTTATAAAGAAACTTTAATCCCTCGTGAATCGTTTATAAATACTCTTGAAAATACTCTAAATCACTTAGGTCTCTCTTTAGATAATGTCTCTCCTACAGAAATAGGTAAATATATTTTAGATCAACTCGGTAAAGCTTACACTGACCCTACTACAGAAAGATCTAACGATGATACAAATGACGGTAGATATAGCAACGGTGCTTATATAGCTGGAATAGCATTAGGAACATTAGCTGTAGGTACGATCTTAGGGTATTGCATTAAATATGGATGGGATTGGTATAAGGGAAGAAATATAAAAAATGAAAATTTAGATTTAGTAATGAAGAATAAAGAATTAGCATTTGTAGAACTACTATATGACAATTTTAAGAAGAATGCAGTTATATTCGATGAAGTTATAAAAATACATAATTTACATGATATTATAAAACTAGCAAAATCTATTAAGGAATATGAATTCGCAATACTACCACTAACTAATTTAAATAATGAAATTGTAAAATTAAATTCCCCATCCGCTATAGCAATACACTTAGATTCTTCAAGCGGAATATTGCATGAAATATGTAAGAGTCTTGGCGGTGATGATAGTTTTCAGACTATCAGCAACTTTGCACGCTTAATAACAATTATACGAACAGCAAATCCCAAGTCTGAAGAATATAAAGAAAGCATTATAGCAACATTTGAGATATTTAGTCCTTGTTACACAGATATTGACTATCAAAATTGCGAAATGCCGTTATTAGCCGATGTATCATCACTATATAACTCCTTAGGTATAGAAGCATAGAACGTTGTTAGTACCATAACAAACCATCATTGACTTTTTGAAAGTTATATATAAAATGATGCTTAGAGTAGCAAAGTGCTATTTTGGGGTGTCGAAACCTCTGCTAAAAGTGAGAACATTTCTTACAAAACTGATGCAATCCTCAACTTCACGGTCGGGGTTATAATAGTTATGTCCAAGGTTTAAAGCTTAAGCTTAGAACCTAAAGGCTATTATGGCTATCGTTGATGGTTTTCTTACTTCCCCGACCACCAAGAGTTTATTTCTCTTCGGTGGTTGAAACTTAAGCAGTTTAAGTTTAATTAATCGGGAACAAATATGTCTGACCACAATACTAAAAACATCTCAAGACTCATCATAGAATTTATTTTAAATGAAAATAAAAAAATCTAAGAGCCGAGATAGCAGATTTACTAGAAAGACCTATAACAAAAAGCGATATTGAAAGAATAGAACAACGCTTAGCAGAATTAGAAAAAATATTTAGTAATGATTTATAGCCTTGCAAATATCATCATCTCATTTTATTAACTACCTACTATAAAAATAAGCACTAAGATCATTATTAACCATTATGGTAAATAGTGCAAAAATAGCAAAAGACGGTAAGTTTTCTATACCAGTTTCATCATATTAATGTAGAGAGGTCGATGCTTTAAAAGGAGGGAGAACATACATAATCACACCCGCCAATATTAGCATGATTATTCCTAGAATAATACCTACTATATTATAAATGCATTTATAAAAGTAATATTAACCTCCTTAATTAATTCGTGAGCAAATGAAGGTGGTAGTTGTTGAGCAATAATTATTCCTTCACCGATTGAGTCATGAGCTATTTCTACAATTGATACAGAAACACCGTGAGGCATTACTAGATTGTTACTATATATATAAAGACGTAATACTCACCAGCTATACCTAATACATTACCTAATTCATATGCTGTTTCTTGTAATACTGCTGCACCTCCAGATCTCTCTGCCGGTACTGCATTCATCATAACTGTTACGGTGTAGAGAGGCATAGACTACTTCATATACCAAGCAATCCAAGATATATAATATAGTATTCGATAATAAACTCTAAGTCTAATGTACTAGGTAAAATCAATGATATAGTAGTAAAGATAAGCCCACTAAACATTATTACACGTGCGATAAATCGTGTGAGTAAATATGGCATAACTAAAGATCTAAGACACACGTAATCAGCAAATAAACTATTACTCCTATACTAAAATTGCTAATTTAAGAATAAACGCATATCCACTAACGGATCATCACTTTTAAGTTGGCGTAACGTAAGGTAAATATTATTAGTAACACAATGCCAATTAATAGCATTCCGCCGGATGCTAGATTCATAATACCGTATTTAGCCAACATCTTAATGCCTTGAACTAAAGCTGCCATCCCAAAAAATGATTGCAATACTCCTATCCAATCCCATGGGTTCATTACTAGGATTAGATGATTTAGGAATCCACACTATACCAAAAGCAATAATTACTAATGCAATAGGTGCATTTATTAAAAAATGCAAATTGCCAACTTAAAAGCTCAACCAATACTCCTCCTAGTACTGGTCCTATAGCTGCTCCTACGGTTGCCATTATTCCCCACACGGATATTGCGATCATACGTTCATGTGTATTATAAAGTGGAAGGCATCATCACTGATCCTCCTAACCCAAGTAAAGCACGACATAATACTAATCCCCATGAGCTATCAAATACATAAACTAACATTGAAACGATGGAAAAAACTAAAAGCCCCAAAGTAATAATCTTTTACGACCAAATCTATCTCCTAATGCACCTGCGGTAATGAGAAGACCTGATAATACTAATGCATATGCATTAATTATCCATAATTGTTGTAAATTAGATGGTTTTAAATCAAGGATTATAGTAGGCATAACAGCATACAAGACTGTAGCATCCATCGATACCAAAAGTAAGCAAATGCTTAAAATAATTAAAATATGCCATCTAAATTTTAAGATATAGATGATGAATTATCTTTAGCGATATATTCAGTTTGCGGAAATTGTGGTACCATATGTGATAAGTTATTTAATAAAGGTTTTACTAAATCTATCTTTTTCGAGAACTATTAGCTTTAAAATTTCTTTTGTTAATAGTCCTAGGTTAATTCAGTTGGTAACATAGTAAAGTCCAAATCAATTAACCATAACACAAGTAAATTTAATATCTAAGCATCACCTAGTATGGAAGTCAAGCTTTAATCTTACAAGCACAATAACATAAATAAAATTTGATTTTTCTTTCTCAAGCTTATATTTTAATTGGTAAGTTTATAATATGGAAATTTATGTCAAATACAGATAAGGAAAGAGCCATTGCCGCAGCACTCGCACAAATTGAAAAAAGCTACGGTAAAGGTTCGGTAATGAAACTAGGGCAGCGTCCGCATGTTGATATAGAGGCCGTATCGACCGGCTCACTTGGGCTAGATATAGCTCTTGGAATCGGCGGTGTTCCCAAAGGTAGAATCATCGAAATTTTTGGTCCTGAAAGCTCAGGTAAAACCACTCTAACATTGCATTTAATTGCAGAAGCTCAAAAAAAGGGTGGTACATGTGCTTTTATTGATGCCGAGCATGCATTAGACCCTGCTTATGCTAAAAAATTAGGCGTAAATATTGATGAGCTTATTATTTCACAGCCCGATACAGGTGAACAAGCCCTAGAAATTGCCGATACGTTAATTCGCTCCAGCGGTATTGATATGATAATAATAGATAGTGTTGCGGCTTTAGTACCGAAATCAGAGATTGAGGGCGAAATGGGTGATGCTCAAATGGCGTCTCAAGCAAGGTTAATGAGCCAGGCTTTGCGTAAACTTACTGCATCAATTAATCGCACCAATTGTATTACTGTTTTCATCAATCAAATCAGAATGAAAATAGGTGTGATGTTCGGTAGTCCTGAAACTACGACAGGCGGTAATGCCTTAAAATTCTATGCTTCTGTTAGGATCGATATAAGAAGAATCGGCTCCATTAAAGATAAAGAAGAAGTAATAGGCAGCCAAACCAAAGTAAAAGTAGTCAAAAACAAAGTATCTCCTCCATTTAAAACTGCAGATTTTGATATAATGTACGGTTCAGGTATTTCAAAAGAAGGCGAGATAATCGACCTTGGAGTTAAGCTTGATATTGTTGAAAAATCCGGCTCTTGGTTTTCCTACAAGAACGTACGCATAGGTCAAGGGCGTGAAAACGTCAAACAATATCTAAAAGAACATCCACAAATTTCCAACGAAATTGAGAAAATAATACGTGAAAAATCGTCAAAAATTACTAATATAAATCTTGATCAAACGGAGGAAGAAAATGATTGATTTAACAGGTAAAACTTCCTTAATTACGGGAGCTTCAGGAGGCATAGGCGGAGCTATAGCGAGGTTACTGCACAAACTCGGAAGCCATGTAATTATTAGCGGTAGTAATGAGGAAAAATTAAAATCCCTTGGAAAGGTTGTAAAAGATAATTATACTATAGAAGTATGTAATCTTGCCGATAAGGAAGAATGTAGCAATTTAATATCTAAAGCATCAAAGTTAGATATTTTAGTATGTAATGCCGGTATTACTAGCGATACGCTAGCAATTAGAATGAAAGATGAAGATTTTGACAAAGTTATTGATATTAATTTAAAAGCAAATTTTATTTTAAATCGTGAAGCAATAAAAAAAATGATACAAAACAGGTATGGACGTATTATTAACATATCTTCAATAGTAGGAATTTCAGGTAACCCTGGGCAGGCTAATTATTGTGCTTCTAAAGCAGGTTTAATAGGTATGACCAAATCGCTCTCTTACGAAGTTGCAACCAGAGGAATTACGGTTAACACAGTAGCTCCAGGATTTATTAAATCAGATATGACCGATAAACTAAATGAAAAACAAAGAGAAGCTATAGTACAAAAAATTCCGCTAGGCACTTACGGTATGCCGGAAGACGTGGCAAACGCAGTTGCATTTTTAGCAAGCGATCAGGCATCATATATTACCGGTCAAACTATACATGTAAACGGTGGTATGTTAATGGTATAAAAATTAATAAGATTATTTTGTGCTAGCATAAAATAATTTTTTGTGCTAGAAGTTCTTTTAAAGATAAAATGCGATGGATATTTTAAATAAATATTCATACAGTTAAAATTAAAGTCTAATAGTTGAATAACCGCTATTATACGGCATATAAAATTAAATGATTTATGGAGTTCAAAATTATGAGTACAACGGATAAGATCGAACAGAAAGTTATTGAAATGGTTGCTGAAAAGCTAAATAAAGATAAATCGATAATAACTACGGATTCAAGATTTATAGAAGATTTGAAAGCTGATAGCCTTGATACCGTAGAGTTAATGATGGCAATAGAAGTTGAATACGGTATTGATATCCCTGATGATGAAGCCACTAAAATTAAAACCGTATCCGATGTTATAAAATATATCAAAGAACGCCAATCTTAATCTGCATAAAAAATCCCTAATAGATAATTAAAAATGTCGAATCAAAGAGTAAATAAAAGAGTAGTTATTACCGGACTTGGACTTGTTACTCCTGTTGGACTTAATGTTAGCTCATCTTGGAAAAACATTGTAGATGGAGTAAGCGGTATAAAAACTATTACAGAATTTGACACTTCTAAACTTGCGTGTAAAATTGCCGGACTTATAGATAACTCTGAGAAAGATGGATTTAAACTTGAAAATTTCACACAAGCAGATGAAATTAATAGACTAAGTAAAATGGATAAATTTATCCATTACGGAGTAGCAGCCGCAACCGAAGCAGTTGAAGATAGCGGCTGGTTACCCGACGATGAAAAATCTCGTGATAGAACCGGCTTGATATTAGGTTCAGGAATCGGCGGACTTAAAATGATCGAAGATACCTCTATCAAACTTTATCAAGAAAATAACGGCAAAGTTAGTCCTTTCTTTATCCCCGCTTCATTAATTAATCTTTTATCCGGTCTTGTTTCTATAAAATACGGTTTTAGCGGTCCAAACCAAACGGCAGTAACAGCTTGCTCTACAGGGGCACATGCTATAGGCGATGCTATGCGTATGATAAAGCACGGCTATGCCGATGTTATGATCGCAGGCGGTGCGGAAGCTCCAGTTACACCTGTCGGAGTTGCAGGTTTCGTTGCTGCTAGAGCATTATGTACTAAATATAACGATAATCCTAAAAAAGCCTCAAGACCTTGGGATAAAGACCGCAGCGGCTTTGTTATGGGTGAAGGAGCAGGCGTTGTAGTCTTAGAAGAATATGAGCATGCCTTAAATCGAGGGGCTAAAATTTACGGTGAAGTTATAGGATACGGCTCTACAGGTGACGCCTATCATATGACAGCTCCACATCCTGAAGGTAGAGGAGCTTATAGAGCGATGAGAAACGCAATGCTAGATGCAACTATCACGCCCGATATGATTGATTATATTAATGCACACGGTACTTCTACTACACTTGGTGATGGAATAGAATTAGCAGCCGTACAAAAATTATTTTTAGAAGCGAATCCCAAAGTTTTAATGTCTTCTACTAAATCATCAATAGGACATTTGCTTGGTGCGGCAGGAAGTGTTGAGTTTATCTTTTCAGCTCTTGCAATTAGAGACCAGATTGCACCGCCAACCTTAAACTTAGATACCCCTATGGATGAGGTGAATATAGATTTAGTTGCACTTAAAGCTAAGAAAACTAAGATAGATTACGTGCTTTCCAACTCGTTCGGATTCGGTGGTACTAATGCGAGTTTAGTGATTAAGAGTATACTCGTTTAATTTAAAAAATTGGCACAAAGTCCTATAAGCACTGTGGTACTCACGTATTAAGTATACGTTCCGCTCCTCGTCTTATGGACTCCTTGTGCTTTTCCAAATTAAACTTCGTTTACCAGCCTTTAACTTAATGCCATGCCTGCGAAAGCAGGAATCCAGTAAAACATATAAAAACTTATTTTTATATGTTTATTCTATCAAATATGTAATTTTGTACCAATATTAAGGTTATTTTTCTAGATTCCTGCTTTCGCAGGCATGGCATTAAAACTAGCCAATAATCAACTATGACCCCAATTTATTACATTAAAGACGGTAACTTAAGTTTTGCGGATAAAGTAATTTTATCTGATTTAGAGCTTTATTTGTACACAGGCGATAAGATTTGTCTTATAGGACGTAACGGCTGCGGGAAATCAAGCTTAATGAAAGTCATATCAGGTGATTATGAGTTAGATACCGGTGCATTATTTCAAGATTCTTTAGTTACAACCGGTTATTTAAGACAAGATATTTCTATAAAAACTCATCTAACTGTTTATGATTGTGTCTTACAACAAACAGATAGTACAAAAGAAATAGATAAATACCAAATCGATATAATTCTAGAAAAATTACAAATCAACGGAACAGATAATTTATCCACCTATTCAGGCGGTCAACTGAGAAGAGCAAGCCTTGCTAAAGCTTTAATATTAGAGCCGGAAATATTACTACTTGATGAACCGACTAACCATCTAGATATTGCAACAATCGAATGGTTAGAAGAATTTGTTAAATCTTATAACGGTGCTATTATTTGCGTTAGTCATGATAGAACATTCCTCTCAAATGTTACTAATAAAATTTGGTGGCTTGATAGAGGAATTTTACGTAAATCCGATAAAGGATTTAAATTCTTTGATGAATGGCAAACAATTATCATAGACCAAGAAGAAGCCGCTCTTCGGAAATTAAATAAAAAATTATCTCAAGAAAATGAATGGTTAAATGCCGGTGTTACTGCTAGACGTAAACGAAATCAAAAGAGACTTGCGGATTTGAAAGCTTTAAGAGCAATAACACAAGAACAGACTGCAAAACTAGCTAGTTCAACACAAAGAGTTAGGGCAAAGCTTGCCGAAAATATAGCTAAAAGTAAATTCATTATTGAAGCAGATAATATTACTTTTAGTTATAAAAATACTAAAATTATTGATAATTTTAGCTTTCGTGTAAAAAACGGCGAGAAAATTGGTATAATCGGTGCAAATGGCTCAGGCAAATCTACCTTTATCAAACTACTAACACAACAGCTTACCCCTGAAAGCGGCAAAATTATATATGGCGGTAATTTAGATATTTCATATTTTGATCAACATAGAGAAAAACTAGAGCCTAATCATACATTACAACAAACTTTATGTCCTACAGGCGGTGATCAAGTATTTTTGCCACACGGTAAAACCATGCATGTTGCCGGTTATTTAAAACAATTCATGTTTAATCCTAAACTACTTAATGCAAAAACCGCTATTTTATCAGGCGGTGAAGCTAATAGATTATTACTTGCAAAAATTCTAATTAACCCTGGCAATCTGTTAATTTTAGATGAACCGACTAATGACCTCGATATGGATAGTCTGGAAATTTTACTAGATATACTTACAGATTATTCAGGTACTTTAATAGTCGTGAGCCATGATCGTGACTTTTTAGATAGGTTAGTTACTAGAACTTTAGTTTTCGCTCAAGGTAAAATTCATGATTTAACAGGAGGTTATGAAGATTATAAGCAGTATTTTACTACCTCTCCTATAGCCAAAAAAGCTTCAAAACCACTACCACTAACTGCTCAAAAAGAACCTCTAAATAAAAAGCTATCTTATAAATATCAGCGTTTACTTGAAACATTGCCCAACTATATTGAAAAGCTAGAAATATCCATCAAACACTTAGAAAAAGAACTTGAAGACGTTAATCTATATTTAGATAATCCTCAAAAATATAACCGCATTACTAGCCAATTAATTAATGATAAAAAGAAACTAGACGAGTTATTAAATCAATGGCTAGAAATACAAGATTAATTTTTATTAAAATTTTCTTGACTTAATTATTAACTTTTGTTAACGTTTCTTGGCGTTAATATTAAAGATGATGAGCATGTCTGATATAACAGCTACATTAAAATATAAATTCGATAATTTAAAAGAGCATCTTAACAATTCTTATTCTCGCTCTCAAATAGAAATAATTCTAGGAGAATTGAGTAGTTTACAAAGCGAAGCAGCTTCATATGGCTTGAATTTTGACATATCCAATCTAAAAGAGACTGCTGAAACTAAGCTCAAGAACTATGAAGTAGAACAATCTATTGAGAAAGCTAGGGTTCAAGAAGAAGAATTTCTAAAATCACAAAGAGCAATAAAACTTGCCGAAGAAGAAAAAGAAATCGCACAAAGAATTGCTGCACTTAATAATTTGCATAATGAATTTATAAGAAATATTACTAAAGATACTAAAAGAATTGAAGAAAGTAATAAGCGTTTAGATAAGATAATAAATAAACTAGAAAATGAAAACATTATTGATCATGAAGAGTTAAATCGTGAAATATTAACTCATGAAGAAATATTTAAACTAAATCAAGCGTATAAAGTATTACATAAAAACCATAAAAAAATAACTGAAGAACACAAACAAGCACATACAGAATTAAATGAATTAAATAAAACAATAACGAATTTATCACAACAATTACAAGAAAAAGGCTTAGCACCAAAAAAAGTTAAAGAATTAAAAGGAGAATTAGAATTTCACCAAGAAATGTTAAAAATACATAAGGCACATGTAGAGAAGATTGAAAATAGTAAAAAAATATTAGATCAAGAAATTATTAAACATGAAAAAGAACACAACATAAATAAAGATAAAATAAAGAAATTAGGAAGTAATATTAAAGAGCGTTATAAAAAAGAACCAGAAAAATATTTAGATGCATATGAAAAATATTTAGTTCTAAAACATCAGCATAAAGCAATTAAGACAGATGGCGTTGTAAAAGATATAGAGCATCATAATAAAGTAATAAATAAAATTAACGTGGATAAAACTAAATCTTTAGCTAATAAAATCAGAGAACAAACACAAGTAAAAGATACTAATACTGGGAGTTTATCTCCTACTCGTACTCCTAATATTAAAGTTACAAATAGTAAAACGAGAGGAATTTAACTAAATTAGTAATTATTATGTCTAAATTTAAAAATCTCACTCCTGAACAAAGACAAGCAGCTTTAGAAGCTGCAAAAGTACAATTTGAAGAACAACAGCAAAAACATAACGCAATATTTAAAGAAGCTATGCAAGCGAGTAGTCAAATCCACCAATATAATCAAGATTTAGGTAATTGTGTGGATAATACTTCCAAAGATATCAAACTTGCCGGTAAAGCTTCTAAAGGCGTATGTGAAATAATATAATATTCTAAAGCTGTAACTATATAGTTGCAGCTTTTGTATCATTTTGAATTAAGCTCGAAAGACCTATTGCCTGTATTTTTTCTGACAATTTAAAGCTAATCTCACCTGGAAATATTACATTAATTTGATCAAGTTTTAAATCTTCTAAAGATATTTGCATTGATTTTGTAATGCTCGGTGTATTTGTATATTTAATTTCAAACCCCAAACGTTTTCCATTTTTAAAAATTAAAAGATCTATTTCCGCTCCATTATGAGATGACCAAAAATAACATTCTTCGGGTTCGGCTTTATAATATCTAACAATTTGTTCTAAGGCAAATCCTTCCCATGATGCACCTATTTTAGGATGAGTGCTTAAAGCTTCATAATTATTTAAGCCTAATAAAGCGTGATATATTCCACTATCTCTAAAAAAGATTTTTGGAGTCTTAACTTGTCTTTTTTTAAGGTTTTCATACCAAGGCTGCAAAATACGGATCATAAAAGTGCCCTCTAAAATATCTAAATAATGCTTTGCGGTATGATATGAGATAGATAAAGAATTTCCAAGTTCTGAAGCATTCAATATATTAGCGTGATAATGGCAAAGCATTAACCAAAACCTACGTAACTGCATAGACGGAATTGTAAAACCTAAATTTGGTATATCTCTTTCTAAAAATGTTTTAATGTAATTCTGACGCCATAAAGCACTTAACTCTTCATCATCTGCAAGATATGATAAAGGAAATCCGCCACGTATCCATAATTGCTGAGTACCTGACACTTCAGATAAGGTAAACGGTGTCATTTCAATATAACCTATTCTACCTGCTAGCGTTTCAGAACCTTGTTTAATTAAATCTCTTGATGCACTGCCTAGTACTAAAAATTTAATATCAGTTGTATCAACAAGAACTCTTAAAATAGGAAATAGATTCGGTTTATACTGAATTTCATCAATAATAACAAATCCTTTTAGATCAGACAAAGCAAGCATCGGTTCATTTAATCTTGCTAAATCTAAAGGATTTTCAAGATCAAAAATATTGATTTTAGGAATATTATAAGCTTCTACGAATTGTTTAGAAAGTGTAGTTTTTCCGCACTGCCTTGGTCCTAACAAGGCACAAACTTTATGAGTTTTAAAATGTTTTATTATTGATGAAAGGAATTGTTTTCTAAGCATTTAATTAGTACCATGAAAATTAGAAACATAACGTCTAATTCTCAGTATAGAAAGAAAAAACGACAAAGTCAAAACGCTTTGTCTCGTTCTGCAACTATAATCGCATGTATTTTTTTAAGCGTCCGGTCAAAGTCATCGTTAGTAACTACATAATCATACTCATTAGCATGTGATATTTCGTTTTGTGCCGACTGCATACGTAATTTTATTGCTTCTTCATTATCGGTCGCTCTATTTCTTAAGCGTTGTTCCAATACTTCAATATTAGGAGGCAATACAAATATAGCAACAACATTAGTAGCATTTTTCTTAATACTCCTTGCTCCTTGCCAATCAATATCAAACAAAACATCCAAGCCTTGATTTAATAACATTTCGACATATTCTTTAGGCGTACCGTAATAATTATCGTATATTTTAGCATATTCAAGGAATTTATTCTGCTTAACTAATTCTTCAAACTCTAAACCGGTCTTAAAGTAATAGTTTATGCCCTCTACTTCTCCTAAACGTGGTTTTCGTGTAGTTGCCGAAATAGATAAACGCAAATTATTATCTATTTTCAATAATGCTTTAGCTAAACTCGACTTACCTGTACCTGAAGGGGAAGATAAAATTATAATCAGTCCTTTAGAGTTCCTCGAAAGTTCTACTTCTAGAGGTAATTTAGACGTCGCTGCGGTGCTACGTTCCATGTCTCCTTTAAATTCCTCTCTATAAGCGCATTTCTGAAGAACTCTTTTATTTTTTGTTGTCATATTTTATGTTTTATTTCGTAGGTACAGCATATTTCAGAAAGATTTAGACAAGATGAATTTAAATGCAAACCTGCGAAAGCAGTAGCTAAACTACGTGAGTGAGTACAGGCGAGTCATGCAAAATTCGCTTGTATCAAGCTTTATGAATTATTCTGTACTTTTCTTTTTATTACCTCATCCATAGTACAATTAAAATATTTTGCTATTTTTAAAATAGTATCTATTTCAGGGTTGAATTCACGATTAGCTTCCGCTCTCATAATTCTGCTAACAGTAGTATAAGGGATATTAGTGACTTCGGCAAGATATTTACGATCTATCTTTTCTTGTTTTAATTTTTCTTCTAAAAATTCTTTTACTTTAGTAGCAAGTGCCATATTACCTCTGAATAAATAAAGGATAGATATATACAAAGTGTGTCGAGTATTACCAACCTTGTTACATGGATCGAAAAGCCTACTCAATGTCATTCCCGCGTAGGCAAAAATCTAGTAAAACCATATAAAAACAAGTTTTTATATGGTTATTTTATCAATATATATAACTTCTGTAGCAGTATTGAAGTTATTTTGCTGAATTCCCACCTACACAGGAAAGCTTTATTGCTAGTATTTTTTATTGTTATTTGGCCCGCGTGATCAAGCCACGGGGTGACACACAGGGAATTGTACCAATCCATGCAATAATGCCTACGCGGTAATAACATAGAGTACAAAAAAAACAGAAATTACTCCTTAGGCAATAATACTTGTACAAATTCCGTTTTAGATAGATCAGCTGCTACGTTTACCATAACATCATGTTCTGTCACTTTAGACACATAGCCCACTAAAATACCTGCAGGATAAATATTACCGTGTCCAGAGGTTATTATCTCCTCATCTTTCTGTACTAAATGATTGTTAGGCAAGTATAAAATTTTACTATTATTATTATTACCTGCTAAAATACCTTGTTCTCTTGAAGAATTAGCTTTAATAGGTATTCTAGAATTAACATCGCTAATTAACATTACTTTAGCATAATTATTACTCACTTCTATTACTTTTCCTACTAATTTTCCTGAATTAACAACGATTTGATCAGGTTCAATGCCTTGCTTTTTACCTGCAGCAATCAAAGCAGTTCTAGAAAAGGGATTAAAGGAAACACTCAGTAATTTAGTAGTAATATATTCAAATTCTTCTTCCTCAGCAATCGTTAACAAATCTTTTAATGCAATGTTTTCGGCTCTTACCAATTCTACTTCACTTTGTAAATGTTGTAATCTTGCTATCTCAAGTTTAAGTTCTATATTTTTTCGTTCTAAATCTTGAAAATAAACAAATTTTTGTGTTATTGAATTTATATATTCAAATATATCTTCATACACTGCTAAACCGGTTGATACTATACTACCGGTTACTTCAAGTGATATACTAGATATTTTTTTAGGTGTAGTAAAAAATAAATATACAGACAATCCAAGCCCAAATATAACAAAAAAACGCTTAAGAGTATTTGATATTATACTTATTAATTCTAATGAATTTGAAGAATTTTTTACTCTATTTGCAAGTATTGCCATTTTTAATCCTGTTTAAATAGTACATGTTTTAGCTTTGTAAAATCTTCAAGTACTTTTCCTGTTCCAAGTGCCACACAAGAGAGGGCATCATCTGCAACTATTACTGGCAATTTAGTGGCTTCACTAAGAACAAAATCAAGATTTCGTAATAATGAGCCGCCGCCTGTTAAAACAATTCCCTTATCAACTATATCTGAAGATAATTCAGGAGGTGTTGCTTCTAGTGCTACTTTTACCGCTTCAACAATTTGACTTACCGGTTCAATTAGACTATCAGCAATTTGTCTTTCGTTCAATATCATTTCTTTAGGAATACCGTAAATTAAATCACGTCCTTTAATTTCCATCTTTCTCGGCTCAGCATTTTCATCTACATAAGCCGTACCTATTTCTTGTTTTATCTTTTCGGCAGTAGCCTCACCTATCAATAGGTTATAGTGCCTTCTTATATATGAGATAATAGCTTCATCCATCTTATCACCGCCGACTCTTACCGACCTTGCATATACTATACCCCCTAGTGACAAAACTGCAACTTCGGTAGTGCCTCCTCCAATATCAACAATCATCGAACCGGTTGCTTCCGTTACGGGTAGCCCTGCCCCGATCGCTGCCGCCATAGGTTCTTCAATTAAATAGACATCCCTACCCCCTGCACTTTCTGCTGCTTCTTGGATAGCACGACGCTCAACCGGCGTAGAACCGGAAGGCACACAAATAACAATTGTCGGCCCAAAAAAAGAGCGACGATTATGTACCATTCTAATAAAATACTTTATCATTTCCTCTGCACCCTTAAAATCGGCAATAACACCATCTTTTAAAGGTCTTTTTGCTTCAATATCCGTAGGAGTACGCCCAAGCATCATTTTTGCTTCATGACCATAAGCATAAGGCACAAAAGCACCGTCTTTTTTTATTAACGCAATAACAGAAGGTTCCCTTAGAACAATTCCACAATTTTTTTGATAGACAATAGTATTTGCCGTACCAAGATCTATGGCCATACCGGAAGAAAACCCTTCCAAAAATTTCATTATCATTTTATTTTTTCTCTCTAAATTCTAAAAACACTTCTATAGAACTGTTAACAAAATAAACAGTCCCATATTAAATTTCTTTATAATGTAACATAATAAAGTTACTAATAAAAAATATTAGCATACTAGGTAATAAAATAGCAGCAATTAAAGACAAATTATTATAAGTAAGTATTTTTAATAAAATTTCTGATAACGAATATGCTATAAAACCTGAAAATAAACCTAATAGCAGTATTTTTTCTTGGGAATTATCACGCTGTTTAAGACTAATAAAACAACTTGCTAAAATTACGGTTGCCATCATCATTATAGGCTTAAATAATTGCTTGTAATAATAAATTTGATAATTAATAGCCGGTAAACCTGAATTTAATAATTCATTAATTAATTTAGGTAAAGCCCAAATAGAAACCATTTCAGGACGAATAAATTTATTTACTAAACTATTAATTGATAAATTTGTCTGCATAGTTAAATTATTGTAAGCCTTAGTTTCCTCTTTTGTGAAAACCTTAACTCTATTTAAATGTAACATTTTATTTTCAATAATACCGTATAATGCATCAATTCTCTTTAAAAAAGAATTATTATGATCAACAAATAAAATTGTAATATTATTTAATTTTTTCTCGGCAACATTAATAAATTGTGTTTGGATAATTTGAGTTTCATCATTTAAAGATTCAAAAAATAATAAGCCTGATTTAGATATTATCCCCTCACTCAAGGCTTTTTTAGTTAGTTTTGCTTCTAATAACTCATATTTTTGTAAGCCTATAGTACCGATAGGATTCAATATAGTCGTAAAAACTATACCTAACATTAAAGTTACAATACATGGAATAACAAGCACTTGCCAAATATGAATACCGCTAGATAACATAGCCGTTAATTCATTATTTTTTGTTAGATTTCTAAGAAAAAATAACATAGCGGTAAAACTAATTAATGCAGATACTTGACCTAGTAAATAAGGAATCTTATATAAGATAAGTCTCCAAAAAAAACTAAAAGGAACATAAATATTTTTGAATTTTTGTAAAAGATCAAAAACATTTGAGATAATTAATAGCCCGATTAAAAGAAATAATATAATAAAGAAACACTTAGAATATAATTTAGTAAGATACCAAGAAAGTGTTTTTAGATTAATCATTATAAATTCAGTGCTAATGCGAATTTAAATAAGAATTTGTGTGGTGGGGCTGGTAGGACTTGAACCTACGACCACACCGTTATGAGCGGCGTGCTCTAACCAACTGAGCTACAGCCCCTTTTAATTTGAAATTTATATAATTATTATGCAGTTAAGTCTAGTAAAATTTTTATATTTTTGAGGTATTGCCTAAAAAACAGGGCAATATGGTTCAGTGTTTTCTTCATTGTGAAGAATGACAAAGTAATTGACGAAGCAATCTCAGGAGTTTGTTGTTATTTCATGAGATTGCCACGCAGCCTATGGCTTGCAATGACGGTTTGGTATCCACGCATCAACGCTTTCGTAATAATAACATCAAGTTATAAATAAAAAAAGGTAGAGTAGTAAACTCAACCTTTTAGGATACTATAATTAGTAAATAATTTTAGTGGTGTACAACTGTTACAGCTCTACGATTATAAGCAAAAGCTTCTTCAGTATTACCCATCATAGCAGGTCTATCTTTACCATAAGAGATTGTGTTTAATCTGTTATGATCGATCCCTTTATGAGCTAAGAATTTTTTCGCTGCTTCTGCTCTTCTTTCACCTAAACCTAAGTTATATTCTTTGGTACCTCTTTCATCGCAATGTCCTTCAACAGTAACTTTTACTTCAGGATGCTTTGATAACCAGCAAGCTTGTCTCTCTAGTTCTTCTTTAGCCTTTTGTGATAAAGCAGAGCTATCAAAAGCAAACCATACTGCATTTCCTGCATGCTTCTCGAAATCTTTCATTAATGAAGTTTCTTCACTTTGGTTCATATTACCGTCAAATTGCGGTGCTCTTTTTGTTGTATTACACCCTGCAAGCACACATAATGCAAGAAAAGCTAATGTAATTTTTGTTTTCATAATTAAAACTCCTTGAGATTATAATTTATTAATATTGAATTCATTTTAGCTAGTCATAAAACTAAACTAACCAAAAGCTATGTGAGTTAGTATATATCATTATTTTATTAGTTTAAAGGCTAAAATATTATAAAATGCAATTACTCATGTATAAATGTGGTAAAAATATCATTTTTATAATACAAGTATATACTTTGGAAAATAGATAGATGCAGTTTAATGGGGAAAAGAGGAATCGATTTTGAAGCTTATAACCGCAGCGTATATATAATATGTGAGAATTATAAGCAAATTAAGTAGTGTTGCCAATTTAAATAGACATCTTCAGAAACTCGCTTATAGAGAGGAATTTGAAGGAGACACGGCACGCAGAACCGCAGCGTACATAGAGGTACGTGGGGATTCGAGTACAGGATCAACGTACAAATTACCTCTAGCAGTAGAGTTTCCGAAGATGTCTAATAAAACGAGTATATTCACCATCTAATGAATGCACTGCCCCAAGTAAGACCTGCACCGATAGCTGAAAATAGTAGAATATCACCTTTTTTTATTTTGCCTGATGCTTTGAGAGTACTCAAAGCAAGCGGAATAGAAGCAGCAGAGCAGTTAGCATGTTTGTCTACGGTTTTCACTACTTTATGTTCTTCTATATTTAATAGTTCAGCGAGTTTATTTATAATACGGATATTTGCTTGATGAGGTATAAAATAATCAATATCGTTTACACTGAATTGATTAGCATGCAGTAAATCTTTTATAGATTGTTGCATTTTTTCTATTGCATGACGAAATAATTTTTGCCCCTGCATAACTATTTTGCCACTAATACCGTTCATACTTACACCACCGTTTGTGTATAATATTTCATCATAATCAGCCCCACTTGAGAAGATATTACTATCTATTAAACCGGAATCATCACTACTACGCTGTAATATTACGCTACCGGCCCCATCACCGAATAAAACGCAAGTAGTCCTATCATTCCAATCTAATAACGACGTCATTTTCTCGGCTCCTATAAGCAAAATAGTTTTATATTTATCTGATGAGATAAGAGAATTTGCTACTTGTAAACCATAAACAAAGCCGGCACATACTGCTTGTAAATCAAAAGACGGTATATTAGTTAAACCAAGATAACCTTGAAGCTTAGAGGCAACCGAAGGGAAGCTATTATCGGGAGTAGTAGTACATGTAATAATTAAATCAATATCATTTACCGATATCCCTGCATCTGCTATAGCTTTTTCAGCTGATTTTAAAGCAAGATGGGAAGTATATTCTGTATCACCTGCTATATGACGTTGCGTAATACCTGTTCTTGTTCTAATCCATTCATCGTTAGTATCTACGAATTTTGCAAGCTCGTCATTACTAACTATTTTTGAAGGAAGATACCCGCCGCAACCAATAATTTTACAGGTCATAAATCTTTTAGGCTACTTCTTCAGTTTTAATTTTCTTTGTTACTACTAGACGATTATTATAAGTACCGTCGACTAAAGAAACGTGATGCGGAAGCTTATATTCACCGGTTTGCGAATCAACTATTACATTAACTTTGCCAAGTGCTAAGTGCGAACGTCTCATATTACGTCTTGATTTTGATGTTTTTTTCTTTGGAACTGCCATTATTAGCCTCTCTAAATATAAATTAAAAAGTATTTGTCAAATTAGTGAAGCAGTATATTATAATCTTGTAATAAAATCTAGATAAAATTAAACTTATGAAAATTTTTATAACATACATTTTTAGTATATTAGCCTTTTTTTCCTTAAGCGGCTGCAAAACTATCGAAAATAGAGGGCAATCCATAGATGATTCGGCACTTGTAAAATTAGAGTCTAAAAAACTAAATAAAACAGAAGTCGTAGAGTTAATAGGTACGCCTACTATAGTACCGGAATATTCCCAAAATACCTGGTATTATGTTGAAAGAGTTATGTCTCAAAGAGCTTGGCTCAATCCAAAAATTGAAAAGCAGAAGATAGTAAAAATTACGTTTGATGCTAATAATTTTATGCAGGAAGTAGTAGTAATAGATGATTCTCATAGACAAGATATAGAAATAGTCCATGAATATACTAGGACATATGGAACGGAACTTAACGGACTACAAAAATTTGTTAAAAATTTAGGTAGATTCAATAAAACCACTGACGGAAATAAAAACAAAAGCAAAAATAAGAAAAAAAGATAAGTACCTTAATCATCATTGCAAGATGGCTTATCTGTGTAGATACCTAATCGTCATTGCGAGTCATAGGCTGCGTGGCAATCTCATGAAATAACAACAAACTCCTGAGATTACTTCGTCAATTACTTACGTAATTTCCTCGCAATGACGATTTGATACTCACGCAGGCGTAACACCAACACCCATAAAACAAAAAACTATCTAATATGATTTCGATATTTAGTAAATTAAAACAAAGTTTATCTAAAACTTCTAATAAAATATCGGAAGGTATCGACAAAATATTTTACAAGAAAAAATTAGATGCAGAAACTCTAGAAGAGCTAGAAGAGCTACTTATCTCAAGTGATATGAGTGTTTCGGTAGTAACTAATATTATTGAAGAGTTTAAAAAGGTAAAATTTGACAAAGAAATAGATAGTGATACAGTAAAAGAAGCCCTTGCTAAATTAATAGAGCAGCAGCTATCAAAATCAGAAATTGCTTTTACTTTAAGCGAAAATAAATTAAACGTAATTTTAGTGTGCGGTGTTAACGGAGCAGGTAAAACCACGACTATAGGTAAGCTTGCTGCAATGTACTCGGCACAAGGGAAAAAAGTAGCAGTTGCAGCCTGCGATACTTTTAGAGCAGCTGCCGTAAATCAGCTAAGTACTTGGGCAGATAGAGCAAATGCACTACTTATTACCGGTGAAGAATCGGCTGACCCCGCAAGTGTTGCTTATCGCGGGATGGAAGAATCGATAAAACAAAATATCGATATACTTTTTATCGATACAGCAGGTAGGCTTCATAATAAGAAAAATTTGATGGATGAACTGTCTAAGATTGTAAAAGTTATAAAAAAACTAGACGAGAATGCCCCCACTCATAGCGTTTTAGTCATTGATGCTATTACCGGACAAAATACCTATAACCAAGTAGAACATTTTAATGATGCTACTAATTTGACGGGGCTTATCGTGACTAAACTAGACGGCAGTGCTAAAGCGGGCGTAATTGTCGGAGTAGTACAAAAATTTAATTTACCCTTATACTTTATCGGTATAGGCGAGAAGATAGAGGACTTAAAAATATTCAACCAACATGATTTTGCTAGACATCTATTGGGGTTGTGAGGTTTTGCTACGTCATTGCCCGCACAAATATTGAGTCGTCATTGCGAGTAGCCGTAGGCTGCACGGTAATCTCGTGAAGTAATAATAAACTCCTGAGATTGCTTCGTCAATTACTTACGTAATTTCCTCGCAATGACGATCTAATTAAAAATAAAATCATAAAATGACTCAAAAAAATACCTTATTGCTCATAGACGGATACGGATTTGTTTTTAGAGCCTATTATGCACAACAGCCTTTAACTTCACCAAAAGGCGAGCCTGTCGGTGCTCTTTACGGTTTTACTTCAATGCTGCTAAAATTACTGAGCGACTTTAAGCCTAAACATGTCGCTGTAGTATTTGACAGCGGCGGGAAAAATTTTCGCCATCAGATTTATCCCGACTATAAAGCTAACCGCCCTCCACTCCCTGAAGATTTAATTATACAATTACCTTTAGTTCGTGATGTTGCAAGTAACTTAAATTTTCCTATTCTAGAGAAGAACGGTTATGAAGCCGATGACATTATCGCAACCTTTGCTACTAAAACTGCTGCACTTGGCGAACATGTAGTCATTATCTCTTCCGATAAAGATTTATTACAGCTAATGACTGAAAACATCAAGATATATGATCCGTTAAAAGGGAAATATATTACGGAGGATGATGTGGTTAAAAAATTTGGCACTACTTCTGATAAATTACGTGAAGTAATGGCTTTAATCGGCGATAGATCGGATAATATTCCGGGTGTGCCATCTATTGGACCAAAAACTGCAAGTAGTCTTATAACACAATTTGGTTCTGTAGCAAATATATTTAACTCTTTAGACCAAGTCTCAAGCGTAAAACAACGTGAAACTTTACAAAATTCAAGAGAGGCGGCGTTAATTTCATGGCAGTTAATAGGGCTTAATTCTAATGTTGATTTAGATTTTCAGCTAAATAATTTAGAATGGTCACCTCCAAATAGCGATAAATTAACAGGATTTTTACAGGAATACGGTTTTAGATCTTTATATAAAAGAGTAGAAAATTTATTGGATATTAAAATTAACGACCACAAAGAGATAGCAGATAATAAAGTAACGGAAATAAAAGAAATTAATAATGCTAATGAGTTAGCAGACTTTGCTAAAGAAGCCACGAAAATAGGAATATTCGGGATATATTTATTACAGCATAAAAGAGCTAATCTTGCTTTTATTTTATCACTGCAAAACCAAAGCTATATTATTAAAATTTCAAACACTTCTCATGATCTATTTTCTTATAATACTAAAACTAATAACAACTGGTTTTCGGATATAATCTTCAATTTACTAACCGATAAATCCATAAAAAAAATTACTTACTCTCTTAAACCTCTACTTAAATTTTATGCAAACCACTCTCATGACATCACGGCTATAGAAGATTTAGAATTAATGCAGTATGCGTTATCTGCCGGTTTATCACAGAAAAATTTATTTAAAGAAGTTTTGAAAGAAACTTGGATAGAAAATATAATTATCGAATCAGCAAAAATAGTAATAAACTTTATCGCACTTTATAAACAAACTATATTGGAGCTTAAAGACAACAAAACCTTTAGACTTTATAGCAACATTGATTTACCTATTTGTTTTATTTTAGATAAAATGGAGAAAGTGGGTATTACAGTAGATGCTAATTACCTAAAACAATTATCCGCTGAATTTGGAACAGAAATTCTAAAACTTGAAGAAGAAATTTTTGCTCTTAGCGGAACTAAATTTAATATTGGTTCGCCAAAACAATTAGGCGAAATCTTGTTCGAAAAAATGCAATTACCTTTCGGTAAAGCTTCAGCTAAAGCAAGCTCTTACTCAACGGGAGCAGAAATACTAGAAAAACTTAGTGAGCATGGATATAATATTGCAGATTTGTTATTAAGATGGAGGCAACTAACAAAATTAAAGAATACCTACACCGATAGTTTGCCGAAACAGATAGATAATATAACACATAGAGTACATACGACATTTTTACAAACTTCTACCACTACAGGAAGACTTAGCTCACAGGAACCTAATCTACAAAATGTACCTATTCGCTCTAGTGAGGGGAATCAAATCAGACAAGCTTTTATTGCTGAAGAAGGTTATAAATTAATATCTGCCGATTATTCTCAAATTGAGCTTAGAATATTAAGCCATATCGCAAATATAGATGCACTAAAACAAGCATTTATCAATAAAGACGATATCCATACTCAAACTGCTTGTCAGATCTTTAACTTACAAAAACACGAACTAACTAGCGAACATAGGCGTAAAGCAAAAGCTATAAATTTTGGTATCATTTACGGTATAAGTGCTTTTGGGCTTGCTAAGCAATTAAACGTTACTAACAGCGAAGCATCCGAATATATCAAGAAATATTTTGCTGAATATAAAGGAGTGCAAGAATATATGGAGCAAACAAAAGCTTTTGCAAGTAGCAACGGCTATGTCACAAATTGCTTTGGCAGAAAATGTTTTGTACCTCTAATTCATGATAAAAAGCTTAAACAATTCGCAGAACGTGCGGCTATTAATGCTCCGATTCAAGGAACTAATGCCGATATAATTAAAATTGCTATGATCAATCTAGATCAAGAAATAAAAAAACGTAAACTTAAAACAAGATTAGTACTGCAAATTCATGATGAACTACTATTTGAAGCACCGATTGATGAAGTAGAAATTATAACACCTATTATTAAAAAAATCATGGAAAATTCTACTAATATGGATGTACCGATTATAACCGAAATTAGAGCAGGTAATAACTGGATGGAAATTCATTGAAGGTGTATCATTCCTAGCTAAAGGCGGCGTTATTGCATGACTTGCTGTCATTCCCGCAAAAGCGGGAATCCAGAAAAATAACTTCAACATATAATACAGCATACATATTTGATAAAATAAGCATATAAAAATCATATATTAATATAATATTTGAAGAATTTTAAAAGGAGCATAATGTATGAAAAATTTTATATTTACGTCTGAGTCAGTTTCTGAAGGGCATCCGGACAACATTGCCGATCAAATTTCAGATACGGTACTTGATGAGATTCTAAAACAAGACCCTAACGATCGTGTTATCTGTGAAACATTTGTAACAACCGGTCTAGTTCTAGTGAGCGGCCTAGTACATAGTGGATATTGAGCAAATAGTACGTAGCAAAATACAAGAAATCGGCTATAATAATCCAAATTATGGATTTGACGGTAGCTGTTGTATCGTAATTTCAGCTATCATTAACAATCACCCGATATAGCTATGGGTGTTGACAATGCAAATGACAATGAAATAGGTGCAGGAGACCAAGGTATGGTTTTCGGTTATGCCTGTAATGAAACGGATAGTTTCATGCCCGCACCGATTTACTACGCTCATTTATTAATAAAAAGGCAAGTATATTTACGTAAACAAAATATCTTGTCTTGGCTTAGACCCGATGCAAAATCTCAAGTCACATTACGATATGAAAATAACAAACCAATTGCCATTGATACAGTAGTTTTATCAACTCAGCATCATCCGGAAATACAACAAAAAAACCTTATTGAAGCAGTAATGGAATAAATTATTAAACCGGCATTACCAAGCAATTTACTTCATAAAGACACTAAATCCGACGGGTCGGTTTGTTATAGGCGATCCCGTTGCAGATTGCGGTTTAACCTGTAGGGAAATTATCGTGGACAACTATGGAGGAATGGCAAGACACGGCGGCGGTTGCTTTTCTGGAAAAGATCCAACAAAAATAGATAGATCGGCTGCTTACATGGCACGCTATATTGCTAAGAATATAGTAGGAGCAGGACTGGCCGATCGCTGTGAAATACAAATATCCTACGCAATAGGCGTAGCTGCTCCCGTATCTGTTTATGCTGAAACTTGCGGTACTAGCACATTAAGCAACGAACAAATTACTAAGCTCATAACACAGCATTTTGATATGCGTCCAGGAAGAATTATTAAAACATCTTAAGCTTCGCACTCCATGTTATCAAAAAACGGCTTCTTACGGTCATTTCGGCCGAGAAGACGCAAATTTTACATGGGAACAATTAGATAATATTGAGGTGAGGTAATTATTGACATTTATTTATTCGTAATACATGATTATTTTGATCCCTGCTTAACTAGTTAGTTGAGAATGTAAATAATGATAGAAAGTTCGGTAACTTAGAAAATTATGATAATCAACTTACAAATACTGCTCTAAACAAGAATAACCAAAATAAGCTGAAAGAACATTATGAAAATATCACTCAAGCCTTAAATAACATACGGAAATATGAGTATGAAGCAAAAGCAACTCAGTACTGCGAAATGCTTGACGATGCCTGTACCTATGATAAATCCACAAATGATTATAATTTAGGCTCAGTTCATTTTATTAACGGCTAAGCGTATAAAGCTTTAAATCTTGACGAAAATACAGGTAAAAAATTAGACCATTTTATGGATGGCTTAGATGAGATTTATAAGCAATCCTTTTTACGTAATTTAACTAGCTCAACTGAATTACCACCAGTAGAACAGTTAAAAAAATTTTTAGAAAAAACTACAGATGAAATATATGATAAACTGCACAAAACCGGAGAAGCATATTTATCATATTCTAACCCTCCTACTAATACAGGATTACATGCAAATGTTATAAAATATTCTAAAGAAAACGGAAAAAATTATCGTATATATATAATGCCGGTGCTGGGGTAAGAGCAGATAATTCAAAACTAAATCAAACACCAAAAGATCAATTAATACAGGAGTATTAGAAGATAAAACATAAGAAGTTAAAACCGATAATACATTCAATAAAAATTCAGAACCTAAAAAACAAACTATCAAAAATAAATTTTATAAGTATTTAAGTAAATTCACGAGAAAATTGGGATTAAAATCCATAAGTAATTATTTTAAAGAATTAATTAAAGACCCAAATCTTGAGCAAAATATCAATTTAGAAAAAGAAGCAAAGTTAATAGCAGAAAAACATCGACTAACAAAATATATGGAACTTAGCGATAATAAAAATAATAATGCAATATTTAGCGGTAAAAAAACATCAAAGAATATTACTCAATTATATCAATAATAGATTCATTGTACCGTCAATTCAGGTATTGCCTATAAAAAAGTTGACGCAAGGTTTCGATGTCATTCCTGCGAGGCATTGGCTTTGTTGCATGGCTCGGTTTTTTCGTCATTGCGAGGAAAATTACGAAGTAACCACGCAGCCTATGGCTGCTCACAATGACGACCCGATATCCACACAACAATGCCTTACGGGAATGACAGTGGAAAACCGAACCACTCAACAACTACACTATTTACTATATCCTTTTAAAATCTCAAAATCTTGCCCTTGGAGCAAGAATTTTTCAGGTAATGTAATTTTTGCTACAAAATGCTTTACATCTGCGCTTTGTAAATAGATTGTAGCTTTAGCATTACTCTGATCTTCGTTATTTATACGAGCTGCAAGCAAGGTTACTATCTGCCGTAATTCTTCATGATTTTGTGGATAAAACTGTAGTTCAAATTGTTTATTATTAATTGCATCCTCAATTGATGAAAAGCTTTTTGCCGTTAGTTTTATTCCTCCCTCATCTTTAACTATGTCACAATTAACAACTACCAAACTTTTAACATCAAGTAAATGTACATAATCTTTTAAAACTTCCTCACTAAAAATACTAAGTTCAAAGATATTCTCAGGATCGGAAAGCACGAGCGTCACAAACCTACCTCTTGCCGACATACGAGAATCCTTTTTTTGTATTACACCGGCAAGATTTACTCGGTTAGTACCATCAGGTAAGTTATTATGCAAATCCGTAGTATTTAAAATGTTTAAACGACTAAATATTTCTTGATATTCCGTAAGAGGATGATTAGAGATAAATAAACCCATAGCCTCAAATTCATAAAAGGCTAAAGTATTTTTATCGGCATAATCGCTTGATACTAAAATAGTTGGACTTAAACTAGAAACTTTAATTAAGCTGAATTGATTAGATTCCTGCTCTTCGTGATATGCAGTTGAATAAGAAAGCAATTTTGGAATGCTTGACAATAATTGCAATCGATTATCATGCAGCTCATCAAAACAGCCTGACTTGATTAAATTTTCCAATAATTTACTGTTAATAGATTTTGGGGGTAATCTTTCAATAAAATCAGTAATTGATTTAAACGCCCCTCTTGCTTTGCGCTCATCCGTTACTAACTTACCGAAATTCGGCGTAACTCCCTTAATAGCACCTAAGGCGAAGATTATTGCACCCGCGATGTCATACCGTGGCTTGACCACGGTATCTTTTGAAATTTCCTGGATACCACGATCAAATCGCGGTATGACAGACTTTACGCTATGCGGGATGACAGTGTCCGAAAACTTTACACTAAAATACCCTTCAGAAATATTAATATTAGGTGCAATAATTTTTATGCCGTTATCTTTTGCTTCTTGTAAAAATAAATTAATTTTATCGTGATTATTCAATTCAAGATTTAAGCATGCTACTAAAAATTCAGCAGGATAATTAGCTTTAAGATATGCAGTTTGGTATGAAATAACACCGTAAGACGCAGCATGTGCCTTATTAAAACCGTATCCGGCAAATTTAGCCACGGTCGCAAAAATGGATTTAGCTTGAGATTCCGAAATATTATTAGCAATTGCTCCTTTAACAAAAATTTCTTCCTGCTCCTCCATTTCTTTTTTTATCTTCTTACCCATTGCTCTCCGAAGTAAATCGGCAGCTCCTAGCGTATAACCTGCAAGAACCTGAGCAATTCTTTGTACCTGCTCCTGATATATCACCACTCCGTAAGTTTCTTCTAAGATTGGTTTCAATAGCTCATGTAAATAATCAGGCTGTTGTAATTTATGCTTACAAGCTATATAGGTAGGAATATTTTCCATAGGACCAGGACGGTATAACGCACCAAGAGCTATCAAATCATGTATAGAATCAGGTTTAAGGCGTCTAAGTGCATCTTTCATCCCGATACTTTCAAATTGGAAAACACCGACTCCTTTACCTTTACACAACATTTGATAAGTCTTATTATCATCAAACGTCATATTGTTAAAATCTACTTCTATCCCTTGCTCTTTAAGCAGTTTCTTACAATCGGTAATAACCGTTAGGGTTTGTAGCCCTAAAAAATCAAATTTAATTAAACCGGCAATCTCGGAATATTTCATAGAATAACCGACTACCAGCATATCGGAGTTAGCATCTTTATATACCGGTACTATATCGACTAAATCAGTACCTGCTATTACGATTCCTGCAGCATGAGTTGAGGAATGCCTATGCAGCCCCTCAAGAATTAACGAAGTATCAATCACTAACTTAATTAACTCCGCTTCACCGTCTAAATTATACAGCCCATTACCTTTAGCGGCATTTGCAAGCTCCGGAACTTCACGCATTGCCTGTTCTAAGCTAACTGGATTAACTGCACTAAAAGGGACAAGCTCCGTTAGATAATCAGCGAATTTATAAGGTAAGCCAAGCACACGAGCGACATCCTTAATTACAGCCTTTGCCTGCATCTTACCGAAAGTTATAATCTGTCCTACTCTATTATTACCGTATTTGGAACGTACGTAATTAATTACTTCCTCACGCCTTTCCTGACAAAAATCAATATCAAAATCAGGCATTGAAATACGTTCAGGATTTAAAAATCTTTCAAATAATAAGCCAAATTTAATCGGATCGAGATCAGTAATAAGCAAGCTCCAAGCAACAACTGAGCCTGCTCCCGATCCTCTACCCGGTCCGACTAAAATACCCTCTTTTTTACTCCATTTAATAAAATCAGATACAATCAAAAAATAACCGGCAAAATTCATATTACAGATAATATCCAGCTCATAATTAAGACGAGCAAAATATTCGGTTTTCAATTCTTCTTGATTCTCTAACGAAATATTTTCAGATTTAAACTTTGTAGCAAGCCTTGCAAGCAACCCTTCTTTTGCATCTTTTTTAATTAAATCCGTTTCACTAATATCTTTGGTGGCAAAATTAGGCAGCATCGGCGGGTTTGCATGTGCGGCAAAATAACAACGCTCTCTTAAATTCACGGTATTTTGGATGGCACTAGGTAAATCGGAAAAAAGCTCTATCATCTCATGCGGTGTTCTAAAATAACAATTTTCGCTAACTGTTTTTCGATCCAGATATTCTTTAGTAACACCGGCTGATATACATAACAATACATCATGTGCATCATGCATGCTTTTCTCACTAAACAAAACTTTATTAGTAGCAACAAGCGGAATAGCAAGCTCGGCAGCAATTCTAATATAACTATCCTCAATAAACTGTTCTTCCGGTAGCTCATGTCTCATAATCTCAAAGTAAAAACGATCTCCTAAAATTTCCTGTAATTTACGTGCAAACAGCATCGCTTGCTCCTCGTTGCGCGCTAGCAAGCATTTTCCGACAATACCGTCGGTATAACAGCATAATCCTATTAATCCTTCTTGATATTCGATTAAATCTTCAAAATCAATGTGATCGCATATCTTACGATCATTTTTAGTAAAAGTAAGGCTTGATAGTTTGAGTAAATTTTTATAACCAGTTTCATCTTTAGCTATAAGCAAAATTTGAGCAAAAATATCTATATCGTATTTTATATTTAGAATAACTCCGTGTATCGGCTGCAGTCCTTTTTTTACTGCACATAATGCAAACTCTAATGAGCCGAATAAATTTCCCTTATCTGCCAAACAAATAGCAGGCATTTTATTCGATGAAGCAAGTTCTACTACCTTCTCAATCGTTAATGCACTTTCTAGAAAAGAATAAGAGCTTTGAGTTCTTAAATGAATAAATTCAGGTCGCATTTTAAATTAATGTTAAAGTTTATTGTCTTACTGTATGACTCCTTATGTCATTCCCGTAGACTTTTTATGTTATTCCCGCCTACGCGGGAATAACATCGAAAGCCTTAACGACAAGACTAAATTTTACTTCCGACTGCATAATATCTAAAACCGATTTTTTTCATTGCTTCATTATCTAGTATATTTCTAAGATCAATGATTATCGGCGATTTTACTAAATCATAAATTTCTTGCCAATTAAGTTCTTTAAATTCTGACCATTCAGTTGCAATAACTATAATATCTACTGATTTACAGGCGTCAACTGCTGAATCTAAATATAGCAAATTTTTATGTTCCAAATTCTTTTTAGCATTTTCAAGACCGATAGGATCAAATGCTTTAACATATACATCTTTATTTAATAAGATCTTTACAATTGCGATGGCAGGGCTTGCTCTTACATCATCTGTTCCTGCTTTATATGTTAAGCCTAAAATTGCTATATTTTTACCTTTTAAATCTCCGTCTAACAAAGTAGCTATTTTATCTACCATATTACTTGGACGCTGCTTATTACTTTTAATTACTGCCTTAAGAATCCTACAATCTATATGATGATTTTCTACAAGATTATTTAATGCTAGAATATCTTTTGGAAAGCACGAACCGCCAAAACCAGGTCCTGCATTTAAAAAATTTTTACCGATTCTTTGGTCAAGTCCTACACCTTTAGATAAATCTTTAATATTACCGCTGATTTTTTCACATAAATCAGCCATCTCATTAATAAAAGCAATTTTGGTAGCTAAGAAACTATTTGAAGCATATTTAATAAGTTCGCTCGTCACTAAATCGGTAACCACAAACTTTGCACCTTGCAAAGGTGCATAAATTTTTCGCAATATTTCCTCTGATTCTTTATTATTTACACCGATAACTATACGATCAGGATATAAAAAATCTTCTACCGCACTACCCTCTCTTAAAAACTCAGGATTAGAAGCAACATTAAATGCAAAGCCTCTTGATTTTAAATAAGCTATAATATTACTGCAACTACCCGGCGGAACGGTAGATTTTATGACTATTAAACAATCTTTATTTATATGCTGCTCGAAAACTTTATCAATAGCATCATAAACATATTTTAAATCCGCTTCTCCCAACCCTTTTGAAGGTGTACCGACCGTAATAAATATTGCATCAGCATTTTGAAGTTCATTATTATAAATATTTGTAAATTTTAACCTATCAGATTCTAAAGCTTGCTTAAGATACTCATCAAGTTTAGCTTCATAAATCGGTAATATTTGCTTATTTAATTTGGATATTTTAACCTCATCATTATCAAGACAAGTAACATTATGACCTAAATAGCCCATAATAATACCTGAGACTAATCCCACATATCCGCTACCGATAAATGTAATATTCATAATTTTTTGTGATTTTTATATTAAATTTTTAAATTATACGTTATATTCCAAGTGTATACCTCAAATAAATGAAGCGTAGTATAGACGAAGCTCAATTTCAAAAAGTGCAAGAAGTCCACAAGACTAGGAACAGAGCGTATACTTAATACGTGAGTACCGGAGTACTTGTAGGATGACGTAGCCAATTTTTGCAGTTCTATCCGAGTATATAAAGCTTTTATCATATTTCAATAGATTTACAAGCTCAAATGAATTTTATTAAAAAAACCTTTATTAGTATTTTTATAATTCTGATTTCATTATCTTTGGCTATAACTCTAACTGTTTATAGTGCAAATAAAGGACACTTAAATGAACCTTTGAAAAAAATAATTGAATTTTATTTAAGTAAAAATGATATAAAGGCTGTACTACATAATTTAGCATTTAAAGAAAACCGATTATCCATAGATAAAATTTCCTTAAGTCTTATAGATAATGCTAGAGGAGAAATTAACGATTTTAATCTTTTCTTTAATTTCAAAAATTTCTTCTCTAATTCGTTAATAGAGGCTAATTTTAATATCGATAAAATTTCCGTAATTTCAAATAACGATGAAGAGATTATAAATACTTCAACGACCGGTGATTATTCGTTAAATATAATTAAAAAAGATTCCCTAACGGACATACGACTAACTTCAATAAAAAGTGATATCCTCACTGATGAGCAAGGAGCAGACTTACCTCTAGGAAATGCTTTATGCTCATATAAAACCACCTATTCTAAAGATAATCCAAAAACTGTTAATTGCAAACTCACCTTTGGAAACAAAGCTTTTTTATCACTAAGCGGTATAATAACCGATAAAAATATCGATGCAAGTGCAGCTGCCGCAAATATGCCTTTAATAATTTATCAAACAGTCGAAAAAATCATTCCGGATAATCCTATAATCTCATATTTACGAGAACATATAAAACAAGGTTACATCCAAAACGGAGAATTAAATATTAAATTAGATAAAAAATTTTTAAAAAAAAATATTTTAGTAGAAGATAATTTAAAAGCAAATTTACATATCTCAAATTTTGAATATAAATATCATACAGATTTACCACCTTTGACTAAAGTTGATACTAATATAATCATTTCAGGACCGGAAATAAAATTTCTAATTAATGAAGCATATAGCGGTAAAAGTGTCATTTCAGACGGTATTATGACTTTCAAATGGGAAGGACTGGATAAATCACAATTTGTTTTTAATGCTACTGCTAAAGGTGAAATTAATGACTTAATTGCCTTTGTTCCAAATGATGCATATCAAAATATTAAAGCTCAAAATATTGATCTTAAAAAAATCAAAGGAACGGCAAATTCAATAATAGAGCTAATAATTCCTATTAGCCCCAATATCCCTAATAGCTATAATGTTTTGTCGACATTAACAAATATCTCTCTTAACACCTTAGACAATAATATCCTATTACAAAATGGTGAAGCCAAAGGTAGTCTTAAAGATAATAAACTAAATATTAGCGGTAAAGGTAACATTAATAATTATGCAAGCAACTTTACTTATGATCATGATATATCGGATAAAAATAATGAGTGTTTACTTAAAATAAAAAGCAATATTGCAGCAAATAATCAAAGATTTGGAGTATTGAAATTAATTTCAGGCAGCACCGTTTTAAATTTTGAGTATAAAAAACAGCATAATAATGAGAGTTTTATTACCGTTAATTCTAATCTTAATAATTTAGAATTTTATATAGATAAAGTATCTATTCATAAAAAATTATATAAAAAAGCCAATTTATATTTATATACTAAATTAAATGATAAAAATTTCGATAGAAATATTGTATTTAATCTTTCAGGGCAGGATAATCTAAAAATTAACGGTAATGCCTTAATTAAGAAAAATATTTATAATATTAATCTAGCCTCTGTTAAACATAATCATACGGATTTAAAAGGAAACATAATCATAGATAACCATAATCTTAATACGGCACTTTATGGAAACAGATTAGATTTATCAAATGCTAATATGATGCAGTTTTTAGAAAAAGCGGGAGATTCTACACGTAATATTAATTTAAAAACTAATATATCAAAAATACTTTTAAAGAATAATATAATTCTAGGTAATCTTGATTTAGCAATTAAATGTGATAAAGTGCGGTGTTTCTCCGGCTTTCTAAATGCTAATATTGATAATAAAAAAGTTAAGATGTCGCTTACTGCTAAGGAAACTTTTGAACAATGGTTCATTGAATCCGATAATGCCGGAGCATTGCTTAAGGGACTTGGAATGTATACCACTATGCAAAACGGTCAAATTAACATCAACTTAAATACAAAAAGATATGAAGTAAAAAAAGGTGAAATAGTGCCAATATTAGACGGCAAATTTTCTATAAAACATTTTACGGTAGTCGATACTCCTTTTTTAACACGGCTTGTTTCCTTTGTTTCGTTGCCGGGTTTTCTTAGTTCAATAACTAATAATAAAAATATTTTATTTGAAGATATGAGCGGTAAATTTAATTATAGAGGAAATATAATTACAATTTTTGATACGGAAGCACATGGACCGTTCTTTGATTTTACTATGACAGGTAATATTGATACCAAGCAGCAATTAATTATGGTTAAAGGAAATGTTATTCCTTCCTTTTTCTTAATCAGCACTATTGTAACTAAAATACCGGTAGTCGGTAAAATATTTTCCAAAGTCGCTCCTTACTCCCTAAAAATGAAATATTAAGTAACTATTTAACGCTATTAGATTTCGTGTACAAAATTTTTAATCATTCCTTTATGTCATTCCTACGAGGCATTATTGCGTGTGTACCTAATCGTCATTGCGAGCGACTGAAAACGTTGTTGCATGGCTCAAAAAACGTGTTCGGTGTCATACCATGGCTTGACCACGGTATCCAGAAAACAACTAAAAATACTAACAATATTAGTATTTTTAACTGGGTCCTGCTACAAACTTGCGGGATGACAGAAGTGGAAGCAAGCCATGCAACAAAGCCACAACTGCAAGGAGCATGGTGGCAATCCAGAAATAATAATAGAATATTCTGTAAATCAGAATTTTTTAATGGATTGCTTCGTCGCAACTTACAGTTTTTCCTCACAATGACGTTGAAGATCAATTCATGCAAGAATGACATAAATAACCATACATATTTAATCGGTATTTTACTTTTAGGCTTAATTTCCGGTCTTACGTTCAATTTAATTTTTTTTACAGTTCCATATCAATTATCCGAAGCAAAATACACCACTGATATAATAGGTTCGATATCACTAGCTGCCTTTCCGTATTGCTTAAAGGTCATATGGTCACCTTTTATAGATAAATACTCTATACCTTTTTTATGTTCTAAATTCGGTCACAGGCGTGGCTGGGCATTGGTATCACAAATATTTTTAATCCTAGCGATGACGGGGTTCTTAAACATAAGCCCTTGTAATAACTTATATATTACTGCAATTATCTTATTTATTATTTCATTCTGCAGTTCTACACAAGATATTGTACTTGATGCATATAGAATTGAGAGACCTACATCTAAAGAAGAACTTTCAATGGCTTTTACCTTTAGTAGCATAGGGTTTCGTTTAGGTATGTTACTTGGCAGCGTCGGTACTTTATATTCATCAATTATTTTCGGCTGGAATACAGTATATCAATCGGCTCTATTCATTACTCTAATTGGCCCTATAGTAATTTTATGTATCAAAGAACCACAATCAAAAGAAATACACCATACAACTACTCATTTAATAGGATTACAACAATATTTTGAAGTTATTAAAAAAAGTATTATCTCCTTAAAAAATGAGCAGCAATCTTTACTGCTAATTATATTGTTTATCTTTTTATATAAGGCTGCGGATTCTATACCTATGGCTATGAGTTCGCCGTTATTGCTCGATTTAAGTTTTACTACTCATGAAATTGCCGTTATTTACAAAGCTTACGGGTTACTAATCATGATCGTCGGAGGAGCTTTAAGCGGCATTTTAGCTGCAAAAATGGGTATATTTCATAGTGTCTTAATTGGTGGAGTTATTCAATTATTGTCACCTCTTATGTTTATGATTCTTGCTACTATCGGCTATGATATAAAGACATTTATAATAACTGTTACAGTACAAAATTTTTGTGCAGGCTTTGCAGGAACTATTATCTCTATCTATTTTGCTAGCCTTTGCAATAGTGAATTTGTTGCCACACAATATTCTATTATTGCATCTTTTAGCTCGCTTAGCCGTATTATTCTAGCTAGCCTTGGCGGTATTTGTGCAAAATATCTTACTTGGCCTGTATTCTTTTTAGGTAATACTCTGTTTAGCATGTTATTTATCCCGATATTTTATAAAATATATAGAAAGAAACTAGGCTTTGTGAATATTTCTAAAAAGATATGACAATTATTAAAAAAAGTTTATAATATTGATATATATATTTCTGCGAAATGAAGAGTCAGAATTTTTATGAAACTATATAGTTTTCAAGAACATTTATTAGAATTAAAAATAAGGCTTCTTAGAATATTTACTGCTTTTATAATTATATTTGCTATTTGCTATTATTTTAGCAACAATATTTATAGTGTTTTATTAAAACCGCTTGCTAAGCTAAGCGGTGATACGGTACGAAATATAATTTATACAGGGCTTACAGAAGCATTTTTTACCTATATTAAACTTGCAGCTTTTACTGCTTTTACTATTATTATACCTATAATTGCTTTGGAGTGTTATTTATTTATCAGTCCCGGGTTACACCGCCATGAAAAAAAAATTATCGCTTTTATTCTTTTTATGTCGCCTATTTTATTTTGGTGCGGTAGTATTTTTGTTTTTTACTTTGTAATGCCGAAAGCTTGGAATTTTTTTCTTAGTTTTGAAAAACGTGATATGATCGTACCGATAGTTTTGGAAGCAAGAATTAGCGAGTATCTAAATTTAGTTATTCATTTAATTATTGCTTTTGGAGTCGCCTTTCAACTGCCAGTTGTGATAGTGATATTAAATATACTAAAAATAGTTAAGGTACAAACACTTAAGCAAAAAAGATGCATTGCCGTGGTAATTAACTTTATTATTGCAGGAATATTAACGCCTCCTGACATTTTAAGCCAGTTTGCTCTTGCAATACCGCTACTTTTATTATATGAAACTTCAATAATGATATGTAATTTTATAGAAAAACTGAGGACACTAAATGTTAAATATCAAATGGATTAGAGAAAATAAAGAATTGTTCGATGAAAAGCTTAGCCAAAGATTTATTGAACCTATGTCTAGTAAAATTGCTATGCTCGACGGAGAGAAAAGAAAAATTACGAGTTTAATTCAAGAATTTCAGCATGCACGTAATGTAAAATCAAAGATTTTAGGTAATATGGCCTCTAAAAGCGGCGAAGAATTTGAAGGGTTACAAAGAGATGTCAAACATATAAATGAGAAGTTGGAAGCACTTGAACAGGATCTAAATAATAATAACGAATTAAATGAACTATTAAATATGTTTCCTAATATTCCAGACGAAGAAGTACCTTACGGAATGGATGAAAGTATGAATAAATTAGTTCGTACTTACGGAGAGACAAATCCAAATGCTTTGAATAAACAGCATTTTGAACTAGGTATAAAATTAAATTTAATGGATTTTGAACAAACTGCTAAAATTTCTGGAACTAGATTTGTAACGTTAAAAGGTGATTTAGCAAAGTTAGAACGTGCTTTAATTAATTTTATGATTGATGTTCATACTAAAGAGTGGGATTTCTTTGAGATATCACCTCCGGTATTAGTTCGAGATAATGCTATGTATAATGCAGGACAACTACCTAAATTTGCCGAAGAGTCTTTTGCAACAACCAATGGTTACAGACTAATTCCAACCGCAGAAGTATCTTTAGTAAATATGGTCGCCGATACTATTGTACCAAGAGAAAAATTACCGATACGTTATGTTGCTTACACCCCGTGCTTTAGATCAGAAGCAGGTAGTAGCGGTAGAGATACAAGAGGTATGATTAGATTACATCAGTTCGGTAAAGTTGAGCTAGTATCTATTACTACCCCTGAAGAATCAAAAAATGAGCATGAATATATAACTAATGCATCAGAGACTATTTTACAAAAACTGAATCTTCCTTATCGTGTTATGTTACTTTGCACCGGAGATATGGGATTTGCGGCAAAAAAAACCTATGATATAGAAGTATGGCTTCCGGGACAAAAGCGATATCGCGAAATTGCTAGCTGTTCTAATTGTGGAGATTTTCAAGCACGTAGAATGAAAGCAAGATATAAAGAATTCGGCAGTAACGAAACTACCTTAGTTCATACTTTAAATGCTTCAGGATTACCTATCGGAAGAACTATGGTTGCAATACTTGAAAATTATCAGAATGAAGATGGATCAATAACTATACCGGATGTCTTGATAAATTACATGGGAGGATTACAAAAAATCATTGCCTATAGTGAATAATTGTTTATTAAATATAAAGTTTCTAGTTGTTGTTAAATTGGCTTTGTTGCAATGGCTCTTATGTCATTCCCGCTTTCGCGGGAATGACATCGAGTAGAGGCCTACGGCTGCTCGCAATGACGCCTCTAGCATCCACGCAAGCAAAGTGTATTAGTATATACTCCTATGAAATGAAGAGTTATTATACGAAGTTCAACTTGGAAAAGAGCAAGGAGTCTGTAGCCGAGGGGCGGAGCGCATACTTAATACGTGAGCATCCGAGGACTTACAAAGACGACGTAACCAATTTTTCAAGTTGAACGAGTATACAAAACGATAATTTAAATTCAGGTTATTTGTGTTTAGTGGTTTACGAAAATTTGACAAAGATATATATAATTATAATGCTCCTAATTTTATACCTATAGCATGTCATTATAATGAAAATACTTTACTTACCAAAGACGGTAAATTACTACAAATTATCAAAATACACGGCATTACCTCAGAGAAAATAAGCGATAACATACAAAATTTACGTGAAATGGTTAGAGTTTCTATAAAAAAGAATATAACCGATTATGATTTTGCTTTTTGGCTACATACAATACGAGAAAAACAAAACTTAGACGATTCAACTCCTTACAAAAAATTATTACCGGCAAATATTCATACCTTATGGCAAAGAAAAAACCATTGGAATGATAAATTCGTTAATACTTTATATATATCTATAGTACATGATTCTGCTAAAGTTAACATCACAAATTTTAACTCTTTAATAAATTCTTTATCTAATAAATTAATTACTGATTTTGAAAATAACTACTTAGATTCAGCTTTTCAAAAATTAGACAATATCACTAATAATATTTTAAATGATTTAAACGAATTCGGTGCTGAAAAACTCGGTATAATATTTGAAAATGATAATGTTTTTTCTAATCCTTTATTTTTATATAATCGCATAGCTAACCTTAATAATAATGATTGTTTGGTACCTATAATAGATTTATCCGATGCCATAGGTAGAAGTATTTATACAATTAGCAGCGATAAAATGGTAGTTACGGATCATGAGAAAAATAATAAATTCGTTTCTTTACTATCTATAAAAGAATATCATGAAACTCCTTCTAATACACTGGATAAATTTTTACAGTTACCGATTGAATTAATAATAACTGAAATATTTTACTTTGTTAGCAAAAAACAAGTAATATCCAAATTGCGTGGTCAAGATTATATTCTAAAAATTACTAACGACTCAACTTTACTTAATCACAAAGGGATTAATAAGCTTGATGCAGCTAATTTAGATTTTCAATTTTGTAATCAGCAAATTTCAATTGCCGTTATAGAAGAAGATGAAAATAAACTAGATGCAGCCGTAGCTAAAGCATCAACCGAACTTTTTAAACTTGGTATTATTCATGTAAAAGAAGATATTAATATTGAGCAAATATTTTGGTCGCAATTACCTGCTAACTTTGCCTTTATACGTAGAATGTCGCCATTATCCGTAGAACATATTGCTTCTCTTACCGCTCTTCATAATACTACACTCGGTAATCAATATAATCCTTGGGGTAAGGCTATAACTTTACTGCGAACCGAGAAAGGTACTCCATATTTCATGAATTTTCATGATAAAACGAATAAAGGTAATACTTGCATCTTTGGTACGGGGAAAACCGGCAAAACCGTATTATTGAACTTTTTAATATCAGAATCGACTAAATACGATCCAACAATAATTTATATCTCTAATAATAATGATTCTAAAATTTTTATCGAAGCAATAGAAGGCAAATGGTTAGAACCGGACAAACAAATTATCAATCCATTTTTAGTAGATGATACAGAAAAATCACAAGCATTCATTTTAGAATTTTTAAAATTAATCAGTGGTCATTATATTTCACCTCTTAGCGAAATAGAGATATCCTTTCTAGAGAACTTAAAAAATAAAATTTTATCAATTGAAAAAGAAAAACGTATTTTTTCCGATATTTTAAAATTAGAAGATTTTAAGGAGGAAGGAGGAATACAAATACTTGATAAACTTAAAGTTTTTACCGAAGAACAATTATATTCCGGATTATTTGACGGATCGTCTCTTAAAATTGAAGAAGGGAAAGTCATAGGGTTAAATTTATATAAACTTTCTGATGAGCCGTTTTCTAAACAATTTTACCCGACGGAGAGAAAATTTTTAGAACAATTTAATAATAATTTAAAGAAACACCAAAGTATTAGTGCAGCAGTAATTTATGCTTTTACTTATCATTTAAGTCTAGTTGGCACAAAACCTAAAATATTTGCTGCCGATAATTTTGATAAACTTTATAGACCTGAGATTTATTATGATAATATAAATTTAATATATAATAATTTATCTCAAAATAACGGTATTTTCGTCAGTAATTTCAATTTTATTTATCTTAAGTCATATCCAAAATATACTATAAAACCTTGGCTTGATTTAATTAATACTAAAATTATTCTACCGTCTGACGTTAAAATAGAAGATTTAGATAAAATTTTAGGTTTAAGCGAGCCGGAAATACGAAAATTATCACAGCTAATACTTTCTGCAAGAATGTTCTTAATTAATAAGGATAATGAATCGATAGCTTCTGAATTAAGTATTGCCGCTTTAATAGGAGTTGTCCGTATTTTATCAAGCAGACAGGAGGAAATGGATATTTATAAAAAAATACTTGAACAACACCAAGGTCCTTCGGATAATTGGGTTAATTACCTATATAATGAGTTAAATAAGGACTAATATTTCACTCTGTCATCCCGTGATTTATTATGGGATCCAAAAAAAATTAAAAAGGACTGGATCCCGCTACAAGCTCGTGGGATGACAATAATTTATTATGAACTATAAAAATAACGAGCATAAAGAATACTCAAAGTGTTAAAAAAATATTTACTATTTTTCTTATTTTCATTTTTCTCATTTAATGTATACGCATCTATTTGGGATGATATAGTCACTTGTCTTAGCGATCCATGTAATTGCGGTCAAAGTGAGAGAACAGAAATTTGGAATAAGGATGGAGGCATCAATGCAAAGCCAAGAGGACCTTTTAAACCAGGCACATTATGTCCTCCTTGGAATAAAAGCGACGGTCGTAATAATGATACTTGTTTATTAAAATTTGATTACCCAGGTACATTTATCGGTTTTTTACTCAATAGATGTGCAGAAGAAGCCCCTGATAGTAGTTACTTTACTCCAAAAATTCGTATTAGAGTTCAAAGCTGTAATGCCATAGCTTGTTGGCACCAAAACTCTACTTTAAATTGGGATGGAGAATGTGTAGTATGGCCTACAGGTTACGGTATACCTCTAACTAGAGTCTGTGCTAGAGTTGCCGTACCGGATATGCCTCCACCTCCCGGGATAAATGCCCCACCTTCCCCTGCAGATCCAGGTTATACCGATGGAGTACATCTCAATAAAGTCGGTTATACAGAAACTGATAATAAGATAATCGGTGTAGACGGAAAAATAGTTACTTTAAAACCTCCTAAACTTTGTGCTTATAGCGATCCTGGACTTGTTAACCTTGTTTCAGATTCCGGTGCACATCTTGATCCGATGGACTGGAATCCTAATCGTCAACCTCTTCATCGCACTAACGAACTTAGCCCTATTGCAAAAGTATTAAAATTTTTAGTTGAAACGATAAAAGGAGTAAGTTTACCAAGTTTATTAGGGCAGCTTCTTGGTATGATAGATCAAAATTCAGAATTTATAAAAGTACTTCAATCAATACTTAATGCAATAGGAGAGATTTTTAATTTTTTTCCTGCTTTAATAATAAAAATTATTGAAGCACTTGGGTCATTAAACGGTTCTGTAGATAGCTATTCTTTTGGTTGTGTACAATTACCTTTAGGGCCTTTTCCACCACCATATTGTCCAAATTTAGATTATATTAGCATTAATGCGAGTGCTCATAATGTATGTAGCATAAAAGATGCAAGCGGCCAGTTTGACCAATCTTCTACTAGTCCGGCTTGTGTAGTGCCATCTAATATTAATGTTAAAAACAATATTGTTAATAATACCATACGTGTTAGCTTTAGCAATCTTGTTCCGCTTTGCACGAGTTCTCGCTCTGACCTCAAAACTTGTGTAAAACCACGTAATATAGATTTTTCTTCAGCAAAAATTACTCATACTAATACGGCTTTTAAAGATTTAATTAAATCGTGTAAGAATACTTCAGGCAACACTCCATGTATTAATACAGAAATTTCTACGCCATGTAGTGTTACGGCTAACGGTTGTAATGAGGGATTTAGAATAGTATATTCGCAGAAAATTGGAAATGTAGAAACACCCAGCGATTACTACATAAGCGATATACCGGACTGTCCAAGTTCTAATTCAACTACCTGTCAAAAAGTGTGGGGAGTTAATATCGGCGAATTTAAGGATGTAAGCGTAAAATTTCCTGAGGTACAAAAGCAAGATACAACTAGCTTAATGCCTATAAAGACAGATGTCATCTTAAAAGACAATAACGGTAAAGATAGAAAGCTTTATGTCTCTATTAGTAATACCGAAGACGATAAGCAAAATCCTAATAATATTTGCTTATTTGAGTCCGGTAACTTAATAGATTGCGTACCGCGAGTAAATCATTCTTACAGCTTAGCTGTTTATGAATGTGCAAAGCAATATGCCGGAATTACCTGTACTAATAATAATAGCAATCCCAACGATGCTTATTATAAACCGCAATTCATTGCGTCAGTACAAGTAAGAGAAGGCAACAATATCATAGATGAAACAAGCACTCTTGTAACGCCGTTAGCATATGCCGGACCTCCACCTCCCAACCCCACTGACACAGAAAGCATAGTAATGCTTGCCGGTTATAAGTATAGTTCTTCCGTTGCGTTTATACCTAAAGATCCAAAAGAAGATAAATATATTGCTATGCCGTTTTCAGGAGAGAATGCTCTAAATCAGTTGACTATTCACGGTAAATATAAAGACGATAAAGCACCTTATGATAGTAATGGAAATCCTGACTCAAGTGCGGTATATTTAAAATATTTAGAATATATAAACGGTAAATATATCCAAGGTGGAACGCATGCCTGCTTGATGCCAAAAAATTTCCAACATTGTAACCCTATGCTGCGTCCTACTTTACCTGATGGATCACCTATGCCCGGTTACAATCATGACTCAACAAATTGTGTACTTGCTAAACTCAACAACAACGATACTATAAATTGTAAAGATTTTAAAAATAAATATAACGTTAAATATCCAAATCTTGGCTTATGTAAAAAAGATATAGATCTAACGCGCTGTACTCTAGAAGAAACAGTGTCAGGTCCAGGAAGAGGTATTACAATTTATACTTGCAATATAAATAAGATTCCGAGTAAATGCTATACCAATAACGATAAGGCTAATACTCCAATATGTGTTTTAAGTAAGGATTATACAGATAGAATCGAGCCGAAACCTAATATAGGACCAATATTAGTACCGGTAGATCCTTCAAAATATTATACAGTGACATATACAAAAGGAGATAACAATACTCCTCCTGAGCCAACATATAAAGCTGAGACTGAGGATGTAAGAGATAAAACCTGGCAAGAGCTAAATCTTTGTGCTCCTATATTAGTACCTACTTGTGCTAAAATTCCTAGCACAGAGAAAGCTCCTTCCGGTAACAATCACGGTAATGCAGAATGGCCTGAAAGCGATATAGGAGAACTTACAAAAGGAAAATGCCCGACGAATTGGATACCTATTGATCCTAATAAACCTTTAGAACGCCATTGTTTATCATATTTTGATAGAAAGGTTGTCGAGTTTGAACCTTTAGGCCACAATGTCGGCTGTAGAAAATTTAAAGGATTCCCCATAAAAGTTGATTATAACGACTTTCCATCAGACCAATTACTTGAGACCCCTTATAATCCGATAACTAAAATAGGTGACTATATCTTCAACAAAAAACCGGTACCACATGAGAACATTATGGCATTTCCAAAGGATGGAGGACGTATAGCTGCAGCAAATAAACCGGACAATACAATATTACATACTGTAGAATTCAAAGTAACTTTAGATGCAATAATGGACGATATTGAGTATTTTGCAGTAAAAGATTTATGGTATGATGATTGCACATTAATATATGTCAACGGCACAAAGTTACTTAGCTTCCCTACTAACATTGATTCTCTAGATGAGAAAAGGTACTGTAACAATGGAAATGACCAAGGTCAAGCATTACAAGCTAAAAACTTACCGATTGATATAAAGCGTTATTTAAAACAAGGAGAAAATACTATAAGATTCCAGCTAAGAGTTATGTTTGATGGAGGACTATATTTCCACATGCAATATAAAATGAAGAGATAAATAAATGAGTTGGATTATTTTTTATACGGTAATCGCTGCTTTACTGATTCTCGATTTGGGAATAATACACAAAAAAAATACCATACTGAGCTTTAAAGAAAGCGTACTTTTTAGTCTTTTCTATCTTGTAATAGCTTGTTTATTCGGTATCTATGTTTACTATAATACGGGGGCAGATCATGCTCGTGAATATTATACTTGCTTTCTCATTGAGAAAGCTATGTCACTTGATAATATTTTTGTTATCTCTATTATTTTCCAATTTTTTAAAATTCCCTGGCAATATCAACATCGTGTTTTATTTTTCGGTATAATAGGCGTAATAATATTCAGAGCCGTAATGATTTACGGCGGTATTATTCTTTTAAATAAATTTTCCTGGTTATTATATATTTTTGCCGTAATACTTATTGCTACAGGTATAAAAACTTTTTATGTATCACATAAAACTTTTGATATACAGAATTCTTATATTTACAAATCAATAATAAAAAATCTAAATATTACCCCTAACCTTGAAGGAGATAAATTTGTTGTTAAACGTAATAACAAACTATATTGCACCCCCCTTTTTATATCTCTAGTACTGATAGAATCAATAGATTTAGTCTTTGCTATAGATAGTATAGCGGCAATATTCGCAATTACTAATGATGTTTATATAATTTATACTTCAAATATTTTTGCTATTTTAGGGCTTAGAGCGTTATTCTTTTGTTTAGCAGAAATTGTAGAACGTTTCAGTTATATAAAATATTCTTTGGCTTTAATTTTAATATTTATCAGCTTTAAAATATTTATTCATCATTATATAGCGATTCCGGCATATGTTGCGTTCACTGTAACTATTACTTTATTACTATTTGGTATAATTGCTTCCATAATTAGGAAAAATATGATTGACCATTAATAAAGGGGGTATATAATATTTTTTTATTTTTTAAGCAATTATAATGATAAAATTACTAAAATTATTTTTTATTACTATCATCATTTTTAATAACATTGCTTTCGCAAAAGAAACAGGGTTCTATATAGGAGTAGAAGGCGGAATAGTTGAACCGGTCGTTAGTAAATTCCGACATAAACACTCAAATACCGAAATAATTTTAAAAAAATCAAGTATGTATAGTGGAAAAATAGGCTATATAATATATCCACAGATAGCTATTGAATTCTCAGCAACTTATCAACCTAAATATAGTCTGCATTACGTATTACCTGAGCAAAATTTAAGTAATGGTCTCACTATTCCTAAAACCCCAGGTAATACTACCGTATTATCAAATATATATATGCTAAATCTTATTTATGATTTAGAAAAAATAAAAACTTTCACACCTTTTGTAATACTTGGAGGTGGAATAGCACAAGTAAAAGTTAAGCCTACCTCTTCTAGGTGGAGTGTTATAAATAGCGATTATTTTAAAGTAAGAACAACTCATAAAAATTGTGTTGCTTGGCAAGCAGGTCTTGGAATTTCACAAGATGTAACTTCAAATTTAAGTATTGATGCAACTGCAAAATTACAAACGGCATATAGAATAAGAATTAATTATGATACGCTTGATATGAAAACGGGACAATTCGTGCCAGCAAATCCTATCAAAAAAACTATAGCCGTTGGAGAATTTGGCATAGGATTTACTTATAGATTGCCATTTTAATAATTCTGTGAAATATTTATATGAAAGCTACAATGTCATCCCGCGGGATGACACGAATAATTCAACTACATAAGGGAAAAATATGTCTCCAAAAGCTACTAACTCTTCTTCTACCCCTAACGGTCATGATAAGATGGCAAAAAAACCACATTCCGCACAATCCGTTGTTAACGGTGCGATTTCAGATCATAATACTTATGATGAAATACCGTATGAAAGCTACCCATATGCTCTTACAAATCCTTATCACTTAAGTACACTTGCAACTCTTTTCGGTGTAAATGCTCCTGAAGTCGAGAATGCAAAAATATTAGAGCTTGGTTGTGCAGCAGGCGGTAATTTAATACCACATGCAGTTCTTTATCCAAAAGCTTATTTTGTTGGGGTTGATTTGTCTAAGGTACAAATTGACGAAGCAAATAAAAATGTTACAGCACTAGGATTAAAAAATATAGAGTTCCATCATTGTTCGATAACTGATATTAACGATTCTTTCGGTAAGTTTGATTATATAATTTGCCATGGCGTAATTTCTTGGGTACCAAAAACCGTTAGAGATAAAATTTTTGAAGTTTGTAATAAAAATCTTAGTCCAAACGGAATAGCATATATTAGCTATAATACCCTCCCTGGCTGGAATATGGTCCGTACTATTAGAGATATGATGATGTATCATTCTAGCTCATTTGCAAATGTACGGGATAGAATAGCTCAATCTAGATTGTTACTAGAATTTGTTAAGGATAGCTTAGAAAACTCTAAAACTCCTTATGCAGAAGCATTAAAAACCGAAGCAGAGCTACTTGCTAAACAAACCGATCATTATTTACGTCATGATCATCTAGAAGAAGAAAATGCTCAATTCTACTTCCATGAATTTATGAATGAAGCAAGAAAGCACAATTTACAATATTTAGCCGATTGTAATCTTTCGACTATGTATCTCGGTAATATGCCGCCGAAAGTAGTAGAGCAGTTAAAAGCGGTAAACGATATAGTTAGAACCGAACAATATATGGATTTCATTACGAATCGTCGTTTTAGAACCACTTTACTATGTCATAGTGATGTGAAAATTAATAGAAATATTAACAATGATGATATAACGAAATTTAATATAATCTTTAATATAGTGCCTGAAAAACCACTCAAAGCAGTAGATCTTAATAATGCTTCTGAAAATTTAAAATTCTTCTTAAACGGCAATCAAGACTCCAACTTAACAACTAGTTCGCCTTATATGAAAGCTATTTTATACACTTTCAGCGAAAATCTAAATAATCCGTTAAGCTTTGAGAAAATAACCACTGAAGCTAATAAAAAGCTACATAATACTAAATTAAACGAAATCAAAGCTGAGCTTTTAAATAATGCAATGAAGCTAGTACTACAAGGTTATATTAGTATTACAAATCAGAAGCATCGAAATAACCCTGAGATTGATAAGCCTAAAACAACAAAAATGGTGATACATCAAGCAACCCATACACCTTCTATGTGGGTTACAAATTTAAAACATGAACCGATCGGCGTTAATTTCTTTGAGAAGTTTGCACTTAGATATATGGATGGTAAACATGATAAAAAAGCAATCATTGAGGCTGTACTTGGTCATGTAGAAAAAGGCGAGCTAACTTTAAGTAAAGAAGGTCAAAAAGTAGAAAACAAGGAAGAAATACGCAAAGAACTAGAAAGCTTATTTATTCCGATGATCAAGAAATTTTCTTCTAATGCTTTGTTGGTGTAGCCAATTTGCACTCTGTCATACCGTGGTCTTGCCACGGTATCCATGATACTAAACAAAAATTGTTTATTGATTCTCCTACGCCAATGGCGTATAATTATTATGAGTAAAAAACTGATTTCAGTTGTTGAGCTTCCAGAGTTTCAAAAATTCGCTAAGAATAATTTATTTTTACTACAATGAAAATATGTCGGTATTTTTAATAACCGGTTTTATAAAAAATAAGATGGAAAATATTAATCATAATAGTTGTAATGAATTAAAAAAACTAACTGAAGAATTGATAAAATTATATGTCGGACGAGGCAAAAATAAATAATCAAAATACTAATCAAACCGACAAAAGTATATTAATTGGAATGCAAGAGGCTGTTTTATACACTAAAGGAAAAGTAAATAAACATGATATAACATCATCTAATATAGACGCGCATGAAGCAAGAGATAAGTTAAAATTAACACAACAACAATTTGCTACAACATTTGGAGTGAGTGTTGCAACTTTAAGAAACTGGGAACAAGGCAGAAGATTACCTACCGGAGCTGCAAAATTACTTCTTAAGATTATTGAGAAAGAACCTAATGTTGTAAAACGAGTTTTACGAGGATAAAATAGAGCTAAGACACAACCTATATAAACACCATGCCTATATTTTTTTATTTATTTGCAACATTAATAACTATCAGTAGCGTATGCGTTGTCTTAAGCAAAAATTCCGTATATTCGGTATTATGGTTAATTTTTGCATTTATCAACGGTGCAGGGCTTATGATTTTGCTTGAAGCAGAATTTTTAGCTATGATGCTGATAGTGATTTATGTTGGAGCTGTAGCAGTATTATTCTTATTTGTGATAATGATGCTAGATATGCATTTTAATAAGACAATAACGCAGCTAAAAGCAAATCTAGCTTTAAGTATTTTTATAGCTTTGATTATGTTTGCCGATTTAGTAATAATTATTATACTTGGTACTAAAAATATTAATTTCAACTCCAATGTATCGTTTACCATAACAAATAATATCTCAAATACTAAAGCAATAGGAGGCATACTCTACACAGACTTTATGCTACCGTTTCAAATGGCGGGCCTTATATTATTTGTCGCTATGATTGCATGTATTACGTTAACACTAAAGAAGCGTGAGGGAGTAAAACATCAAGATATATCAAAACAACTACGTCACAATAAAGAAAATACCGTATTAATGACAAAGCCTATTCTAAATAAAGGTGTTGAGAATATTAAATATGAATGAATATATTTCGCTTAATCATTATTTAATCTTAAGCAGCTTAGTTTTTACTATCGGAATGTTTGGATTATTTATGCATCGCAAAAATATTATCAATATATTAATGTCTATTGAGTTAATGCTGCTTGCAGTTAACATAAATTTTGTTGCATTTTCCGTATATATGCAAGAATTATCGGGACAAATTTTTAGCATTATAATCTTAACCGTAGCAGCTGCCGAAACCTCAATCGGGCTTGCAATATTACTAATATATTTCCGTAATAAAGGCTCCATTGAAATTACCGACATTAATCAGATGTGGGGATAATGATGTATCAAAATATTTGCATAATGATCATCATGTTACCGCTTGCATCTAGCATAATAAACGGGTTATTCGTAAGGGTAATAAACAAAAAATTAGCGCAAGTAATTGCAACCGGCTTTTTATCTTTATCTGCCTTATTCTCATTAATAATATTTTGCGATGCAGGCTTAGACGGGAATATAATCCATATTAAATTATTACCATGGATTGAGGTTAGAAATTTTAAAGTAAATTGGTCGATTTATATCGATCAGCTAACTAGCATAATGTTTATAGCCGTAACATGGGTGTCAAGCATCGTGCATATCTACTCGCTTGGCTATATGGCCGAAGATAAGGGGATTATACGCTTCTTGTCTTTTCTTTCTTTATTCACTTTTTTTATGTTAATGTTAGTATCTAGCGATAATTTCTTACAGTTATTTTTCGGTTGGGAGGGCGTCGGCGTTTGTTCATATTTACTAATAGGTTTTTGGTATTCAAAAGAATCAGCCAATAAAGCAGCGATTAAAGCTTTTATAATAAATAGATCCAGCGATTTTGCTTTTATCTTAGGCGTAATGACGATTATTGTTTATTGTGGCTCAGCAAATTACAAAGATGTATTGTCATCTGCAGAATTATTATCTAATATAAAAATATTTTTACATTTTTCCATTCTAGACATTATTTGTTTATTATTATTCATCGGTTGTATGGGTAAATCTGCACAGATCGGTTTACATGTATGGCTTCCTGATGCGATGGAAGGACCGACTCCGGTATCTGCACTTATTCATGCAGCAACCATGGTAACGGCAGGAGTATTCTTAGTAGCACGCTGCTCGTATTTATTTGAATATAGCCCTTTAATTCTACAATTTATTACGATTATCGGCGGTGTTACTTGTCTTTTTGCTGCAAGCATTGCTATTATGCAAAGCGATATCAAGAAGATTATTGCTTACTCAACTTGCAGTCAGCTTGGTTATATGTTCATGGCGTGCGGAGTATCTGCCTATAATAGCGGAATATTTCACTTAGTAACTCATGCCTTTTTTAAGGCCTTATTATTCTTATCAGCCGGCAGCGTAATACATGCCGTTCACGAGCAGGATATTTTTAAAATGGGTGATTTAAGAAATAAAATGCCGGTAACTTATGGCAACTTCTTAATCGGCTCACTTGCACTAATAGGGATTTATCCTTTGGCAGGATTTTACTCTAAAGACTCGATTTTAGAAGCGGCTTATAGTAGCGGCTCGTTTATGTTTATTTTTGGAATAGCAGCAGCAATACTTACCGCTATTTATTCAATGAAGATTATTATGTTGGTATTTCATGGCAAAACTAAGCTAGAAAAAGATGTTTTTGAGCATGCTCACGAACCGGCTAAAGTAATGAATAATCCACTTATATTACTTGTCGCCGGGAGCTTTTTTAGCGGTATGATCGGCTATTATTTACTTGCTATGGACAAACCAAACGGTTATTTCCATGCAAGCCTATTTAATTTACATATTTATAAATTACTAATTAGCCACCCGCCTTTATATATTAAGCTACTACCTATGGCAGTCGGTATAGTGGGGATTGTTACTGGAATTTACTTATATAAGTCAAGTACTGTTATGTCATTCCCGCAAAAGCGGAAATCCAGTAAAAATATTAAAAACGCCTGGATCCTGCGGTCAAACCGCGGGATGACACCCTTTGTATTAATTTCCAAAATATTACGCAATAAATATTACTTCGATGAAATATATAATTGCTTAATTGTGAAACCTATTAACTGTTTAGCTTCTTTATTTTATCTTGGCGATCAGCAAATAATCGATCGTTTTGGACCAAACGGTTTTTCACGAGTCGTTAATTGCTTTAGCGTTCTTACCGGCAAAATACAAACAGGATATGTTTTTAATTATGCTTTGTATATAGTATCATTTATTGTTGTAACAATTAGTTATTTTGTTTGGAAAAACATAATGTACTGATGTTATTTGCGTTAAAAACTAAAACCGTCATTGCGAGCGAACGTAAAGAGCATGGCAATCTCATAAAATAATAACAAATTCCTGAGATTGCTTTGTCAATTACTTCGTAATTTGCTTCGCCATGACGGAAAAAAACTCATAAAATCTTAAAGAATGTTAGAATTACCTATTATATCTATCAGTATTTTTCTGCCGCTAATAAGCGTGCTATATATTTTGCTGTTTATTAGTCAAAGTAAAAAAGCAGATAAACCGATATATGTAATGTATGTTGCAGTGCTTAGTTCTGTTTTAACATTCATCTCAACTATCTATATTTTAATAGAGTTTGACTCCTCAAACCCCGCTTATCAATTTGTTGAACGCTACGCTTGGCTTGATAAGATCGGGCTTGAATTCCATGTAGGCGTTGACGGTATATCAATATTTTTTGTGGTTCTAACTTCTTTTCTTACTCTTATTTGTATAATTGGAAGCTTATTTACCGTTAAAAAATATATTAAAGAATATTTGGTATGTTTTTTATTAATGGAATCTTTTTGTATAGGGGCATTTACCTCGGTAAATTTACTATTATTTTATCTGTTTTTTGAAGCAATATTAGTGCCGATGTATATTATTATCGGCGTATGGGGTGGCAAGAATAGAATATATGCGGCTCTTAAATTCTTCTTATACACGTTCTTTGGTTCTGTATTTTTCCTACTTTCATTAATTTATATTTATAGCAAAATGCATAGCTTTGATTTAACCTATATCTTTCAGCTTACCGATAATATTCCATTATTTGCTCAGCAAATTTTATGGTGGGCTATCTTTATTGCTTTTGCCGTTAAAATCCCTATGATTCCTTTTCATACTTGGCTACCCGATGCACACGTACAAGCTCCAACCAGCGGCTCGGTTATTCTTGCCGGTATTTTGCTAAAACTCGGCGGTTACGGTTTTTTAAGAGTATTACTACCTCTATGTCCGAGTGTATCACAAGAATTTGCAATTTACGTAATTTACCTTAGCGTTATTGCTATAATATATGCATCACTCGTTACGCTTGCTCAAAAAGATATGAAGAAGATGATAGCATATTCATCTATTGCACATATGGGATATGTTACGATAGGTATTTTTAGCTTTACTAAAGCCGGAGTTAGCGGAGCAATATTTCAGATGCTTAGCCACGGTGTGATTTCTTCATGTCTATTCTTAATAGTCGGTACTTTGTACGAAAGATTACATACAAAAGAAATAGCTAAATATGGTGGTGTAGCAAGTAAAATGCCGATGCTTGCCGCATTTTTTATGATTGCAATGCTCGGTTCTGTCGGGTTACCCGGAACTAGTGGATTTATTGGAGAATTTTTCAGCCTGCTTGGGATCTATAAGGTGAATGTAGTAGCAACCTTTATAGCAGCTCTCGGCATAATCTTCGGGGCGGTTTATATGCTGAAATTATACAAAGAAGTAATGCTCGGTGAAATTACCAATAAAGAAATTATGCATTTCAGAGATTTATATAAATACGAAATAATCTCAATAGCTCCTTTAATATTATTAATTATTTACTTTGGTCTAATGCCGAGTTCTATTTTAAATGTATTTAGCTTATCGGTGGAAAATTTGCTGGTAAAATTTTAATTGCTTACAAAAAATATAAATGCCACTCTAATTATAGAACTTAAAAGTGAGATTTATATGAACAATAGCAAAAGAAACTACAAAAAATAAACCATGAATTAAACAACGCAACTAAAAAACTAGATCAAGAAGCTAATAAGATAACAGGCATAGATATAAGTCATGTGGTAAATCCTGATGCATCAGGTCATAAAGAAGCTTGAAGAGCTGCTCGTGAGAAACTTGGAATTGGTCATAATAATCAACAAGATAATACAGAATTAACTGGGACCACACCAGAAGAGTATCATGAAAATTAAATTTATTAAAAAGCAACAGATGTCATACCGTGGCTTGACCACGATATCTAGTAAAATTATTAGTATTTTGAATTGCTTTTATGGATACCGTGGTCAAGCTACGGTATGACAAGGACATGCTATCACTTCATCAATTACAATTTAAAAACTTATTTGATCTAAATATTACTTTTCTTCCTTCTTCTATAACATATATAAAAGGAGCTAACGGTTGTGGGAAAAGCTCGTTGCTACGAATGATAGCAGGAATAATGCAACCGAGTAGCGGTAATATCTACTATAGAAACTGTAATATTAACAATATCGCTAAACTTTACTGCACTTATATCGGTCATAATTTAGGTCTAAAATCAGAAATGACTGTTTTTGAGAATCTAAAATTTTGGTCAGAAATTTATAATTCCGCTGCAACCCTATATGCTGCTATTCATTACTTCAAATTACACGACTTATTAGATAAACAATGCTATAGTTTGTCTAGCGGAATGCAGAAAATCGTAGCCATAGCAAGGCTTATTGCTTGCCAATCTGACTTATGGCTACTTGATGAAGTTGAAACTAACTTAAGCAAAGAAAATAGGGCTTTACTCAATAATCTAATTGTCATGAAAGCAAATAGCGGCGGTATTGTGCTTCTATCCTCTCATCTAGAAAGCTCTATAAAATCTGCACAGATATTACGGCTTGATTAATTATTATTGTTTTTTGTACTTACAGCATGTGTTTTAGTAACTTTATATATTTTATTCTTATAACTAATTCTCTTGTCTTCTAGCTCTTTTGGAGGCTTTTAATTGTTCATATAAATCCTTATCATATGATTTTAGCTTTAAATATTGCTCATTAGTACTATATATTTTATGAGTTCCTCTTATTCCAGTAGGAATATAGTTTTTTAGTTTTTATAATTAAGAGAATAAAAGTCAAAAAAAAGAAAAGCAATAATTAAATTATAAAGGTTTATGAAATCTCGAATGTAAGGTTCGAATTTTCATGATATATTTTTTTAATTTAACTTTTTTGAAATGAACCTATTAATAGAATTACAATAGCATAATATACGTATATATTCCGAATAAATGAAGAGTAATTAAACGAGTATATTACCTATACTCGTAATCTTTGTGTAGTTTACTAGCGAGTGCCTGTTCCCATCTAGCGCCATTTTGCAGTAATCTTTCCTTATCGTAAATAAGTGCGGTATGAGTTAGACTTGCAAACTCAAAATTAGGACCTTCAACTATTGCATCTACAGGGCAAGCTTCCTGACATAATCCGCAATAAATGCATTTTGTCATATCTATATCATAACGAGTAGTACGCCTGCTGCCATCTTCTCGTTCGTCCGCTTCAATTACTATCGCTTGTGCCGGACAAATCGCCTCACAGAGTTTGCACGCAATGCAGCGTTCTTCACCGTTTTCATAGCGACGCAGGGCATGTTCACCCTTAAATCTTGGACTAATAGGGCTTTTTTCATAAGGATAATTTATGGTAACTTTGGGCTTAAAGAAATACTTTAAAGTCAAAGCCATCCCCCTTACTATCTCATATAGAAAAAACGATTTTAAATAGTTTATCATAAAAATTATATATTAAAGATCGCTGTATTTCTGCGGGGCATCACCCGCATGGATACCGAGTTGTAATTGCGAGCAGCCGTAGGCTGCGTGGCAATCTCGTCAAATATCCTGAGATTGCTACGTCAATTACTTCGTAATTTCCTCGCAATGACGGGTAAACCGATCAAGCAACAATGACAATAACACCTAAATACTCGGTAAATTATCTGTATAAACAAGCACACTTGATACTAACACTACCCAAAATAAAGTTATAGGTAAAAATACTTTCCAGCCAAGTCGCATTAATTGATCATAGCGATATCTTGGTAAGGTCGCTCTAATCCATAAAAAACAAAACAATAAGAATCCGACCTTAAATACAAACCAAAAGAACCCCGGAATACAATCTAACCACGATATATTAAAGGGTGGCAAGTAACCTCCTAAAAAGAAAGTCGTAGTCATTGCACTAACTAATATCATATTAGCATATTCACCTAGAAAAAATAAAGCAAATCCCATAGAGGAATATTCAACATTATAGCCAGCAACTAACTCCGATTCTGCTTCAGGTAAATCAAAAGGTAATCTATTTGTTTCGGCAAGCACCGAGATAAAAAACACGACACCCATAGGTAGTAGCATTAAATCAATCCACCATGGCATTGTTCTTTGTGCTTCAATGATCTCACTTAAATTGAGAGTACCGGTAGTAAGTAGCACGGTAATAATAACCAGCCCCATCGACACTTCATAAGAAATCATTTGGGCAGAGGAACGTATAGCTCCTAAAAAAGCATATTTTGAGTTACTAGCCCAGCCAGCAATAATAATGCCGTAAACACTTAAAGAAGAAATAGCAAGAATATATAAAACACCTACATTAATATCTGCCAGAACTACGCCCTTTGCAAAGGGCATAACTGCCCAGCCGATTAAACTTAATATAAAAGTTATCATCGGTGCTAAAATAAATAATATTTTATCGGAATTGGTTGGAATGATCGGCTCTTTGAATAAGAGCTTAACCGCATCGGCAATAGGCTGAAGTAATCCAAACGGACCAACAACGTTAGGTCCTCGTCGAAGCTGCATTAATCCAATAACACGACGCTCTGCATATGTTAAATACGCAACGCACAATATTAAAGGGATAGTAATTGCAACTACCTTTAGAGCGATGATAATTAACGGAAAAATATATTCAAAAAAGAGTTCTAGCATGATTGTACTCTTATTATATCATTCCCACAAAAGTGAGAATCCAGAAAATAATTTACAAAAAAAGAGCTGGATTCCCGCTTTTGCAGGAATGACATACGGGGTGAGAATAGCATATTTTTCATCATGCCACCTCCTCATCTCTTGCTTCCTTAGCCTCAACGCACTTAGCCATAGTGACCGAATTTTTACTAATCACGTCAGTCATATAATAATTAATAGGTTCTGCAGTTATAGGCTCTTTTGATAACTTATCTTTAGAGCTAAACGTACTAAATTTATTTTCTATAATTCTATCAATACTAGCAAATACCTTATATTCTTTAGCAAGCCTTACTCTTACTTCTTGCAAATTATCCATTCCGATATCTATTTTTAGATAACCGGCAAGCTCTTTAATAATTTCTATATCTTCTTTAGCTACCCCTACAGGCGATACTGCTTTTTCTGCTATTTGCGGTCTACCTTCTAAATTTACGTAAATTCCGCTCTGCTCGGTATAAGCAGCCGCAGGTAAAATTACATCAGCACTGCTAGCACCTGCGTCCCCGTGATGTCCTTGATATATTATAAAAGTCGATTTCAGCTTATCAAATGGGATGGCGTCCGTCCCAAGTAAATAAGCGAGTTCCAACTCTTCGAGCTTAATAGGAGTATTAAAACCAATATCAAGACCGCCAACTATAGAAGCGTGATTATGCAATATATTAAAACCTTTCCAATCATCACGCATAATATTATATTCAGTCACTATCTTATGAATAAGCGACAATATAGCATATCCGTCATCTCTTGCATATACACCGTCACCTACTATAATCATCAGATATTTTGCTGCTTTTAAGGCTTTCGTAAACTCATGAATACCAATGGCTAGCTCCTCAATAATCTTAATATCACTTCCTAAATCCTGAATTTTATAGGTTTGGTTATGCCCCCCACCTATTCTTGCTACTTTTAGTGAGTCGGCACGTACTCGCATACCTATTCTACTATTTAATACTGGAGCTATTTGCCTTGGATTTGCTCCGATTAGCAAACATAAATCAGCTTTTTCTATCCCTGCAATAGTAGTATTAAATAAATAATTGCCTCGCTGCATGGTATCTAGTTTATAGTCAAACTGATTAACGCTATAATTATTAGAACCAAGCTTTTGCAATAATGTTTTTAACATAAACATTGCTTCGACAGAAGAGAGAGAACCAGCAATAGCAGCAATCTTTTCTGGTTTTACGGATTTTATTTTATCCGCTACTGTCTTTAAAACTTCACTCCAGCTAGCTTCTACTAACTTACCATTTTTTCTGATATAAGGACGATCCAAGCGCTGATATTTTAAACCGTCATAGCTAAAACGATTCTTATCCGAAAGCCACTCTTCATTTATTTCTTCATTAACACGAGGTAATATCCTCATTACCTCATTGCCTCTACTATCAATACGAATATTAGAGCCTTCGGCATCATGCACTCCAATGCTAGCGGTATGTTTTAGCTCCCATTTACGAGCTTTAAAAGCATAAGGCTTAGAGTTCAAAGCACCGACGGGACAAATATCGATCATATTACCGGAAATTTCGGAATCTAAAGTTTGCTCTAAATATGAAGTTACTTCCATGTGTTCTCCACGGTGAATAGCTCCCATTTCCTCTATTCCCGCTATATCGCTCGCAAATCTAATACATCTTGTGCATTGTATGCATCTAGTCATCGCTGTTTTAATCAGCGGTCCCATATATTTATCTTTAATAGATCTCTTATTTTCGTGGAATCTATTAGTACCTTTGCCGTATCTGAAAGCCTGATCCTGTAAATTACACTCTCCGCCCTGATCACAAATAGGACAATCTAAAGGATGGTTAATCAGTAAAAACTCCATCACCCCTTCACGTGCTTTTTTTACCATCGGCGTATCGGTATGAATAACCATACCGTTACTTACCGGCATAGCACAAGAAGCTATAGGCTTTGGTGATTTTTCCATTTCAACCAAGCACATACGGCAATTACCAGCAATTTTTAGACGCTCATGATAACAAAAATAAGGGATTTCTTTTCCTGCTTGTGTACAGGCTTGATAAACGGTGCTACCTTCTGATACTTCTATTTCAGAACCGTCTACGTTCAGCTTTATCATTTTTATTTTATCCAATAAGTCATAGGGTTTGGGTATGCTTTGTCTTCTATCATATATTTAAAACCGAGGGCAACACGAAGTATATACCAAACAGCGAGTATAACGTATAGTACTACTCCAATCATGATAAACGTAAATATAAAACATACAATCCACCCAAGAACCCCAAGGCAAAAAGTACGAAATAAAAACACGTAATGACTAATTGCAAAGTTATCGCCTTTATCTTTGTTAAGATATGCAAAAAATACCCCGATTAACGGCAATATCGGAGCTACGATCCCGCATAAATATAATATATATACCACAATTAAATTTTTCTTACCGCTCTCGGTATATTCTTTAAGATGCTTGTCCATATTTTTACCTCTTTATGTCGTTCCCATGTGGCGTTGTTACATGGCTACCTATCATTGCGAGCAGCCGTAGGCTGCGTGGCAATCTCATGAAATAATAACAAACTCCCAAGATTATGTACAATTGCTAAGCAATTTCCTCGCAATGACGATACCAGCAAACTACCCCCTCAAACTCTCTACCACAAAATGCATAATACTGCCGTGCTTTATATAATTTATCTCATTATCCGTAAATATTTGCAATATTAAATCGATTGTTCTTATTGCACCGGTTTGTTTTTTTATCACGCATTTAACAGGATGATAAGAGCTTATATTCTCGCTTAAGCCTGTAATGTCAATAGTTTCTGAACCGTCTAACTTTAAATCTAATCTTGTATTATTGCCGGTAAAAGTTAGCGGTAAAATACCCATACCTACTAAATTTGAGCGATGTATTCGCTCAAAGCTCTCGGCAATCACTGCCTTTACACCAAGCAACCCAGGTCCTTTTGCTGCCCAGTCTCTAGATGAGCCGCTGCCATATTCTTTACCTGCAAAAATCACTACCGATACATCATGAGCTTTGTAGTCCATAGCTGCATCGTAGATAGTTTGCTGCGTGCCGTTTAACTGGTTTATGGTAAACCCGCCTTCTACACCTTTACACATCTCATTTTTTATACGAATATTAGCAAATGTGCCACGCATCATTACTTCATGATTTCCTCTACGTGATCCGTAAGAGTTGAAATCTAGAGACTCTATATGATGGTCCGTTAAATATTTAGCAGCAGGGCTGGTTTTACTAATACTACCTGCCGGCGAAATATGATCGGTAGTAATAGAATCACCGAGAATTGCTAGAATTTTTGCAGATTTTATATCTTGTATATTATTCTTGCTGCCTATATCCTTAAAATAAGGTGGATTATTAATATAAGTACTATTCTTATTCCAGTTATAAGTAGAACTATTAGTAACCTGTAAATCTTTCCACTCTTTCGTTCCGCTAAATATATCAGAATATTTTTCTATAAACATAGAGGAATTAATTGAATTTGCAATAACTTCATCTATCTCTTCTTTGCTTGGCCAAAGATCTTTTAAATAAATATTTTCTCCTATGGGCATATTTGTTAGATCTATATTAAGAGTGCCGCTAAGTGCATATGCTACGACTAAAATAGGCGAGCCGAGATAGCTTGCTTTAGTAAGCGGATTAATTCGCCCTTCAAAATTCCTATTACCAGATAAAACAGAAGCAACAACTAGCCCGTTTTTGTTAATAGTTTCCTCTATTTCTGGATTTAGAGGTCCGGAATTACCAATGCAAGTAGTGCAGCCGTAACCTACTAGATTAAACCCTAATTCATCTAAATATTTATCAAGACCACTAAGCTTCAAATATTCCGTTACGACTTTTGAACCAGGCGCAAGAGAAGTTTTAACCCAAGGTTTTACCTTTAACCCGTGTTCTAGTGCTTTTTTAGCAAGAAGTGCTGTACCAATTATAACCGAAGGATTAGAAGTATTAGTACAGCTAGTAATTGCTGCAATTACCACATCGCCGTTACCAATTTTGTAATTCTGATTTGCTACGGCATATTTTTTATCAATGTCTTTATTTTCTAAAGCAAAATTTGGTAATTCATATTTAAAATTACTTGCTACATCATTTAAGTTTACTCGATCTTGCGGACGTTTTGGACCGGCAAGTGAGCTATGTACCATAGATAAATCTAGCTCTAAAACCTCAGTATATTCTGCCGCATGTTCAAAATCATACCAAAGATTCTGCTCGGTTGCGTATTGCTCTACTAATCTGATTTGCGTTTTTTCTCTACCTGTTAGCTCTAGATATTTTATAGTTTCTTGATCAATCGGGAAAAAGCCGCAAGTAGCACCGTATTCAGGCGACATATTAGAAATAGTAGCACGATCGGCAATCATTAGGTTTTTAAGACCCTCACCGAAAAACTCGACAAATTTACCTACTACTTTCTTTTTCCGCAACATCTCGGTAACGGTTAAAACTAAATCGGTTGCGGTAGCTATACCTGTTAATTTTCCTGTTAGTTTTACCCCAATTACCTCCGGCAGGATCATAGTAAGAGGTTGACCTAACATGACAGCTTCTGCTTCTATTCCGCCGACTCCCCAACCAAGCACCGATAAACCGTTTATCATAGTTGTATGGCTATCCGTTCCAACTAAACTATCAGGATAAAGGGTGCCGTCTTTATGCCACACGACTTTTGCTAAATATTCTAAATTTACCTGATGACAAATACCCGTACCCGGCGGCACTACTTTAAAATTATTAAATGCTTGCTGCCCCCATTTAAGCAATGCATAACGCTCTATATTACGTTTCATTTCCATTTGAACATTTTTATTGAATGAATCCTTAGCTGCATAAGAATCAACGCTTACGGAATGGTCTATTACTAAATCAACAGGAATAAGCGGATTAATTTTTAACGGATCACCTCCTATTTTCTTCATCGCATCACGCATAGCCGCCAAATCTACAATAGCAGGCACACCGGTAAAGTCCTGCATCAAAACTCTTGCCGGCATAAAATCTATTTCCGCATCAGATTTTTTAGTTTTTAGCCATTCTTTAAATACAAGTAAGCTTTGCTTTGAACCATTAGAACGTAATACATTCTCAAATAATACTCTTAAACTATATGGAAGCTTTTTTAAGGGAAGATCTATATCGCTTGCCGCTTTATTTATATCGTAAATTTTGTATGAAGTATTATCGACTGATAACTCTTGTATATATTCTGAATTATGTACTTTTGACATTTGTTTCTCACTTGATTATGTGGAATAAACATCGTCATTGTAAGCAACCGTAGAACTGCGTGGCAATCTCAGGAAGTTTGACAAGATTGCCGCGTCGCTTCTCGCTCCTCGCAATGACGGAAAAAAGCCTTGCAATAACATTAAAATAACCTTATCCCAAAACGTAGATTTCTCAAACAAATTAATGTTGATCTGATAAAGTTTTTTGAAGATCGAGAAGCTTAGTTGCTATTTCCGCTTCACTTAAATTCGTAACGTTAATAGCCGTTTCCGTAGCTATATTAATATAATTTGCCGTTACTTCGGTTACACCGCCGGAAATAAGATAAGTGTTTTCGGATTTATGCATATCATCTATATAAACCCGCACTAAACCGGCTTTTAAACTAACAATCATCGGAACGTGACTCGGCAACACTCCAAACATACCCTCCTCACCCGACATTGTTACCATTTTAGCTTGCTTTTCAAATGCAATACTTAAAGGAGTAATTATTTTGACTAGAATTGTTGCGTTCATAGAATAATATAGTAAAATTACTACGCCATTCCCGCCTACGCGGGAATGGCATCAACGTCACTTCAACGTCTGCGCCTTCTCTATAGCCTCGTCTATAGTTCCGACCATATAAAAAGCAGCTTCCGGTAAATCATCGTATTTACCCTCTACAAGTCCTTTAAAGCCTGCGATAGTATCGGCTAGATTAACAAATTTGCCTGCAGCTCCGGTAAATACTTCAGCGACATGGAAAGGCTGCGATAAGAAACGCTGTATTTTTCTAGCACGTGCCACGGTTAGTTTATCTTCTTCGGATAGCTCATCCATACCTAAAATAGTGATAATATCCTGCAACGATTTATAAGTTTGTAAAACCTGCTGCACTTGTCTTGCTACACTATAATGTTCTTCACCGACAATCATCGGATCAAGTACCTGCGAATTACTATCTAACGGATCAACTGCCGGATAAATCCCAAACTCAGCTATCTGACGGCTAAGTACCGTTGTAGCATCTAAATGTGCAAAAGAAGTAGCAGGAGCAGGATCAGTTAAATCATCCGCCGGTACATATATAGCCTGCACGGAAGTTATTGAGCCGTGCTTAGTAGAGGTGATACGCTCTTGTAGTTCGCCCATATCGGTTGCAAGAGTAGGCTGATACCCTACCGCTGACGGAATCCTACCGAGTAACGCCGATACTTCAGAACCTGCTTGAGTAAAACGGAAAATATTATCTACAAAAAACAAAACATCTTGCCCTTCATTCATATCTCTAAAACTCTCCGCAATGGTCAGACCGCTTAACGCAACTCTTGCCCTTGCTCCCGGCGGCTCGTTCATTTGTCCATAAACTAAAGCTACTTTTGATTTTTCAGGCTCTGCAAGGTTAATAACACCCGAGTCAATCATTTCATGGTAAAGATCATTACCTTCTCTAGTTCTCTCACCAACTCCTGCAAATACCGTATAACCGCCGTGTGCTTTAGCTACGTTATTAATAAGCTCCATTATAAGCACGGTTTTACCGACTCCTGCACCACCGAATAGTCCTATTTTACCGCCTTTAGTATAAGGAGCAAGTAAATCAATAACTTTAATACCGGTTACTAATATATTACGCTCGGTTGACTGATTAGTAAAATCAGGAGCAGGCTTATATATAGAAGAAATATTTGAGCTTTTAATGTCTCCTTTACCGTCAATCGGCTCACCTACAACATTCATAATACGCCCAAGCGTCTCAGTACCTACAGGAATACGAATAGGACTGCCTGTATCTATGACTTCTACGCCCCGCACTAACCCTTCCATAGAATCCATAGCAATACAACGTACTGTATCATCACCTATATGTTGTGCTACTTCCAGTACTATCCTTTGTTTATCGTTATAGCACTCTAGAGCATTTAAAATTTCCGGTAACTCACCGTTATTCGTAAATTTTACATCCACCACCGCTGAAATAATCTGAGTAATTTTTCCAATATTTTTTGTCATGATTTTTTCTTTTGTTAAAAAATATAATACAAATAAAATGAAGAACAGATAGACGCAGTTTAATGTGGAAAAGAGCAAGGCGTTTCATATTTTTGACAGCGTATATACTAGTACGTGAGGATCAAAAAATATGAAACAACGACGCCAATTTTTCAAATTAAACGAGTATATCTAAACCGCTTCTGAACCGGCTATAATCTCTATTAATTCCGTAGTAATAATAGCCTGTCTTGATCTATTTAGCTTTAAAACTAACTTGCTTATTAAATCATTAGCATTATTTGTTGCATTTTCCATAGCGGTCATTCTAGCTCCCTCCTCACTTGCTCTACTTTGTAGTAAAGCATAATTTATTTGGGAATTCACATATAAATTAATTAGATTAGAAATGAGATTTTCTCCCTCATATTCATAATTATAGTCAATTGATTTGGACTTGCCTACTATGTCACTCGTCGCTCTCCTATTATTTATAGGCTTCGCTCCTCGTTCCTTGTATCCGAATCCGACTAAATTAACTATAGGATTATCTATCATAGAATCATCCTGATATTTTGCTACTGGTAAAATCTGTTTTCTAGTCATAATTTGAGTCATTGCGTTCTTAAATTTATTAAAATATATAACACAATTACTAACTTCTAGATTTTCTACTGCCGACATAATTTTTTGTTTTACTTGTAGCATCAGATTTTCATCATGAATTTTGGGTAACTCAAAATAACTATCAATATAATTTACATATTGCCTTTTTAGTGCTTCGTAACCTTTTTTTCCAATAATGATAAGTTTTATTTGTTCGCCTTTATTTTCTAACTCTTTAATATCATTCTTAACTTGCTTAATTATACTGTAATTAAACGTTCCACATAAACCACGCTGTGATGTCATAACTATCAATAAATTTGCTTTATTCGGCACGGTATTAAAAAATTTCTGCTCTTCTATAGATAACTCATACATATCAATTGATAATATAGCAGACATCATTTTACTAACAGCCTCAATATAAAAATTTGAATTGGCTATTTGACTCTTTATTTTTGCCATTTTAGAAGCTGATACTAGTTGCATTGCTTTAGTAATCTTTTGTGTAGATTTAACGCTTTTAATTCTAGTTCTTAACTGCTTTAAATTTGACATATTTATTTAGTATTTTTATGTCATTGCGAGGAACGAAGCTTTGTTGCAATCTCGTCAAATATCCTGAGATTGCCACGCTCCTTTCAGTCACTCGCAATGACGATTTAGTATCCACACAAAAACAACATCATCTTATTTAACAAATTCCTTAACGAAGTTTTCTAAAAATGCTTTCAGTTTCTGCTCGGTTTCTTCGGTTATACGTTGCTCGTTTTTTATTGATTCCAAAATATCTTTTTTATTTAACCTTATCTCCGTAAGCATTTTATCTTCAAATTCTTTTACTTTCTGAAGCGGGATATCATTTAAATATTTCTTAGTTCCGACATAAATACTTACTATTTGTTCTTCTACCGGAAAAGGATGATATTGAGCTTGTTTTAATATCTCAACTAATCTTTTACCATGATCGATTTGTGCTTTAGTGGCAGGGTCTAAATCTGATCCAAATTGTGAGAAAGACTCAAGCTCTCTAAATTGAGCAAGCTCTAACTTTACCGAACCTGCTACCTGCTTCATAGCCTTTATTTGTGCTGCAGAACCAACACGGCTTACCGAAATACCAACATTAACGGCAGGTCTTACGCCTTTATAAAATAGCTCACTTTCTAAGAAAATTTGACCGTCGGTAATCGAAATAACATTTGTTGGGATATATGCGGATACGTCACCTGCCTGCGTTTCGATTATAGGAAGAGCAGTAAGTGAACCGCTGCCTTTTTCCTCTGACATTTTAGCAGCACGCTCAAGCAACCTTGAATGCAGGTAGAACACGTCACCGGGATAGGCTTCTCGCCCGGGAGGTCTTCTAAGTAATAATGAGATTTGTCTATATGCAACGGCATGCTTACTTAAATCATCATAAATAATAAGTGCGTGCATGCCGTTATCACGAAAATATTCGCCCATACTACAGGCAGAATAAGGGGCAATGAATTGAAGAGCTGCAGATTCCGAAGCAGTAGCCGAAACAATGAGTGTATAGTCCATGGCTCCGGCATCTTCTAGTTTTTTTACTATTTGTGCAACACTTGATCTTTTCTGCCCAATAGCTACATAAATACAATAAATTTTATCACTTTCATTAGTAAGTGAATGAGCTTGTTTTTGATTAATAATAGTATCAACGGCTATAGCCGTTTTTCCAGTTTGCCTATCACCGATTATTAACTCTCTTTGTCCTCTACCTATTGGGATTAACGAATCTATAGCCTTTATTCCGGTTTGTACGGGTTCACTCACACTCGTTCTTTCTATTATCCCCGGAGCCTTCATCTCGATATGTCTGTACTCTTTACTTGCAATATCGCCTTTACCGTCAATAGGATTACCTAGAGCATCAACAACACGACCAAGCAAAGCTTTTCCTACCGGTACTTCTAAAACTTCTTTAGTTCTTTTGACATTATCACCTTGCTGTACTTGGTTATCATCCCCCATAATTACAGCACCGACACTATCGTTTTCCAAGTTTAAAACAAGGCCCTTAACACCGGATTTAAATTCTACTACTTCACCGGATTTGACATTAGCAAGACCGTAAATTTGGGCTATACCGTCACCGACGGTTATTACCTGCCCTACTTCCTCAAGCTCACTTAAGCAATTAATATTAGCTATTTCCTTTTGTAATATTTCAGCTACTTCAATAGGCTTTAGTTTCATGTGGTTTATGTCTCCTAATTTTCTTGTCATTGCGAACGAGCATTGCCCGTGTGGATACCGAATCGTCATTGCGAGCAGCCGTAGGCCTCATGGCAATCTCATAAAATATCCTGAGATTGCTTTGTCAATTACTTCGTAATTTCCTCGCAATGACTATATAAATATCTATACAGCAATATTAACTGTCTTTAAAGCTTTCGTTATTTTCTCTAAACTACCTTTTATTGAGTAATCTTGCAACATACTATCATATTTAATTACAATACCGCCAATAATAGTATTATCTATATCAAATAATATTTCTGTTTTTTGATTTAATTCTTTTTCTATACGAGATTTAATCCACTCCTGCTCTTTAGGTTGTAACTTATTTGCAGAAATAACCTGAACTATCTTTATGTTTTTACTTTCATATAGTAAAGTATTATAAGCATCTACTATATTAGATAAAATAGCAGTACGAGAATTTTTTACCAATAACAATAAAAAATTTTGTACTATTGTGCTAATTTTGATATTTTTTGCTAATGAATTGACTGCGTTAATTTTGTCGTTCTTATTTACTATAGGAGAAAATAGGAACTCTCTAATATCAAAATTATCGGTAATTATACGGTTTATAGAAGTAATTTCTTCAAAGATCTTATCTTGTATATTATCAACCATAGCGTTATTAAATAACGCTACTGCATAATTCTCGATTAAATTACCTTTGTTCATTTTCTTAATTTATATCTCCGAAGTAAAATGAAACGTATATACGAAGATCAACTTCAACAAGAGCAAGGAGTCTATAAGGCGAAGAGCGGAGCATATACTTAATACGTGAGCACCACAGCTCTTATAAGACGACGTAGCCAATTTTTGAAGTTCATCGAGTATTATATATGTATTGCCCTATCATAAGCAGAGAATACTGATTCATGCATCATTTCCGATAAAGTCGGATGCGGGAAGATAGTGTTAATTAAATCCAACTCCGTTCCTTCTAAATTTTTTGAAACCACATATCCTTGTATTAATTCCGTAACTTCCGAGCCTATCATATGAGCTCCAAGCAACTCACCCGTCTTAGCATCAAATATAGTTTTAATTAAGCCATCGCTATCACCGCTTACTAAAGCCTTACCGTTAGCTATAAAAGGAAATCTGCCTATTTTAAGCTCATAACCTAAGGTTGTTGCTGCTTCTTCAGTCAAACCGACGCTTGCTATTTGCGGCGAAGAATAAGTGCAACCAGGAATATTATGTTTATTAATAGTATGCGGTTTTAAGCCCGCTATGCTTTCCGCTGCAATAATACCTTCATGGCTTGCTTTATGAGCTAAACAAGGCACTCCTGCTACATCGCCTATAGCATAAATTCCTGATGCCGCAGTTTGCATTAACCCGTTAGTAGTTATATAGCCGTTTTCTACTTTAATTTTTGTTTTCTCAAGACCTAAATTTTCCGTATTAGCTGTAATACCTACTGCCATAAGTAAAATTTCAGCTTGTAATTTTTGTGTTTTATCTGCTAACTCTAACTCAACTTCTATCTTATCTTTTGATTTTGTTTGCTTAATTAACTTAGCATTTGTAATAATTTTTATACCTTTCTTCTCAAAGTTCTTATGAGCGATTCCGCTAATTTCCATATCTTCAGCAGGCAATATTCTATTATGTGCCTCAATTACGGTAACATCCACACCAATACTATTATAAAACGAAGCGAATTCTATACCGATTGCACCTGAGCCGACAATAATCATAGATTTCGGCACATGCTGCGGTATCATAGCTTCTTTAGAAGTCCAAATTTGTTTACCATCAGGCTTAAAGCCTTTTAAAACCCTAGATCTTGCGCCGGTAGCTATAATAATATTTCCTGCTTTTACTGTAGGTTTATCATTTATATTTATTACCTTATTTCCTGCAAGACTTGCTACTCCGTCTATCACGGTCACTTTGTTTTTGTTCAGTAGTAACTTAACACCGCCTGCAAGCTTATTTGAAATCTCTCTTGAGCGTTCGACTATTTTCTTAATGTTGATTTCAGCACCTTTAGCATCAATTCCATAATCTTTAGCATGTTTTATATATTCAAAAACCTCAGCAGATTTAAGCAGGGATTTAGTCGGTATACACCCCCAATTAAGACATACCCCACCCAAATGCTCTTTTTCTATTAATACAACTTTTTTCTTTAATTGTGCTGCTCTAATTGCTGCAACATATCCACCTGGACCACCGCCTATAACGGCTACATCATATTGTTCCATTTTATTTTTATTTTGTTAGTTTGTTATGAACATTAACATCATTGCGAGGAGATGCACAGCATCGACGCAGCAATCTCAGGAATCATACACTATCTCCTGAGATTGCTACGCTCCTTTCAGTCGCTTGCAATGACGAAAATGGAAATGACACTAGAGTATACTACTCTTCAGCATCCATCTATTCTTTTCATGCACCTTAATTCGTCCAATAATCATATCGGCTGTACCCTCATCGCCCTCTGCTTGTGCTGCTTTGAGTCCCTTATATTAATGTATCTCTAATAATATCTTGATCTTTTGTTAGACTTTTAAGCATTTCATTTGCCGTTGTGTTTAGATTTGCCTCATCATAGATGCAAGTTTTATTAAATCTGATACTGCGGGAACTTTAGCATTTAAACTTCTTATTCTTTCAGCAAACTCATCTAAGCTTTCAGCTAAATCTTCATACTGCCCCTCAAATAATAAATGTAGACTTCTAAACTCTGCTCCTTCTACATTCCAATGATAATTTTGTGTTTTAAAATATAAAGCATAGCTATCTGCTAAAATTTGTTCTAAAGCTTTTACTACTTGTATAATACCCTTAAATTTCTATGAACTTTTTGATTTTATAACATTTCTTTAGATACTTCAAGCGATATTGAAATTTATATAATTTCACCTAATTGCAATGATTATATATTAATTATTAATTTTTGTTAATAATTTCTTGACTATCAAATAAGTACTGCTGATTATGCCCTTCAATTTTAAAAATCCAAAGGAATAGCAACATGATACATCAATTAACTTCATTTTTAACCACTGTGGCAAGGATTACTACAGCAAGAGCAACAATTGGAGATCAAGAATATAATATGCTTCAAATAGGATATAACGGAGAAAATTATTATATAGATCCTACTACAAAAAATTTAATTGTATCGAATTGTCCTAAAAACAATATGGCAGTGATGGAGTATAGCAAAGGAATTGAAGTATTAAATAGCGATATCATGAACCTAATATTTAGAGGGTTTTTCAAAATAAAGAAAGCGTTAACTAACTATAGACTAGGCTATTATTACTGCAGTTAATGATAATGGAGACGATATACGAGATTATATGTTAAAAAAAAACAAGGTGATAATACTTTTATGTATGAGGAAGCATTGATGAAAATATGTCAAGAAAATTTTCGTTATTATTTTGATCTACAAAATTATACTAAAATTTAAAACCCTACTAGAGTATATAGTTAATACTGCAACAACTAATAACCCTATTACTATAGGTAATAGTAAAGGATGCAAAATATTTGAAGTACTTAAAGGAAATAATTTGAATGGAATTTCTTTAGAAATAAAGGATTTAATATCTAACCCGATATCTAGCACTACTCAAGGTACTAGCACAATAGAAAACTTATTAGAACTCATAACAAAAGACTTATCTGAAATAGCAGCTAATCCGATTAATAACACAATAACAAGCTCTACTGCCGAAATTTCTGAATCAATCTTTTCCGATAACACCAAAAGTTAGACTGAAACGGGAATAAATTTAATTAATAACACCGTAGCAAACCTTACTAATACTGCTTTCAATACAACTTACAACTCTCAAGAAAATATGTTTGATGAGAGTGACAACGATAATTCCTTGTTTAGCTCATAAAGCAAGCCATGAAGGTATTATTGCAGCGGAAAGCATAGTGGGCTTAAAACCACATACTATTAATAAACATAATATTCCTGGTTGCACTTATTCTTCGCCACAAATAGCAAGCGTCGGTTTGACTGAAGCAGCAACAACCTTAGGTTATGAGCTTAAAATAGGCAGATTTCCTTTTATAGCTAACGGTAAGGCTTTAGTAAGCAGTGATAGCGATGGCTTAATTAAAACAATATATTGATGAAATTGAAGCTGAAAAACTTGCTGCTGAAATTAATGAAGATGTTACTACTGAAAATAACACTCTACTTGATAATGATCATGCTGTGGTAGATATGACCGGAGTCTCCTATGAAGAAGAAGGTACTTTAGTATAGATAACCTAGAGTATTGCTTTTTAATCAACAACCAATAGCAAATTCACTGTTGGTTGTTCCTCGAAAATAAAAATTGAGATTTATTTCAATTCTTGATTTATCAATTCTTTTAGCTTTTCTTTCTCTGCTTCTTTAGAACGTTGCCCTGCATAAGAATCATAATTTTTATTATCTTCAATGAAATGTACCAAGAAAACTGTTCTGTCATTTTTTTTGTAGCCAACCTATAAACCATCCGATTTTACGATCCTTTAACTTTACAGTTCTATCTTGGCTAAGTTTATTACCACTACCTGTTTTACCGTAACGCTTCCAACAATCTACAAAATCTTCAATAAACAAAATATCTTTAGTCATTTCTTGGGCTTGAACACTTACAGGCAATTTATTCTCTGCTAGTTTCTGAAGAAAAGCTAATTGTTCTTACGGTGAAATTTCTAAAGAACTAGAAAGCCATGCATTAGTTAAACCGTTATTCTTTCCTTTATCTTCTACTGAAATATCACGATTACCATAATCACATTATGTTACATAATCACGAAATTTTTCAATACCTAATTCTTTAGTAATAATCTGAGAATACCAAACACAGCTATTCTTCATCCAATCTTTAGGTGTTTGGGATTGTTTCCAAACTTCAAGATAGTCAGCATATCCTTCTTTAACAGGTAATTTTGGATGAGTTTCATCAATTAAAAACCCATCATCATAACCCATTAAACTTATAGCAATTTTAAATGTTGAGCATGGAGCATAACGAGACTCACAATTACCTTCTTGTTTTATAATTTTCATTAACTAAAAAACAATCTGCTTGAGTTATAAAAGTTACAGTAAGTGATATTAGGGCAGTGAGGTATAAAATAATTTTTTTCATAGGTTAAAATAAAAATAGGTGGTTTTGTTGCATGACATAGAGAACAGAGAATGACATCGGCTTAAACTAATTATACAGTTTAGTAAATTTCCTGCGATTGATCTTCCTTACTCGGTACATAATCAAAAATATCATTATTATCTTGATTATCAATCATATCTTCATTCTCAAGCATCTGAACATTATTTACTTTAAATGCTTCTATAACAGTACCGCTTGGTGTAATTTTACCAGTTGCTCTATCTACGGCGATTAGCTTAATTGAATCTGGAACTTTGAAAGGCAGCGATGGCTTATCCTTATAAGCATTACTCATAAAATCAATAAAAATCGGTAATACTACGTTTGAGCCTGTTGCTCTTTTTCCAAGCTCTTTCGGTGTATCATAACCCACATAACTGCCGACTACTATTTTGGGTGTAAAACCTACAAACCATGTATCTTTACTATCGTTACTAGTACCGGTTTTGCCGCCGATAATTTTCCCTAACTTCTTCGCAGCATAACCGGTACCTCTATCTATTGCTCCGGTTAAAAACGAAGTAATTTGATAATCACTAGCTTCATCCGTAACTCTATAGATATATTCTTTCGGTATTTCTAATATTGCGGTATCTAAATTACTATCCGAAACATTACAAGCAAGACATTCTCTATCATCTCGCCTATAAATAATTTTACCATTACGATCTTTAATTAATTCTACAAAATGAGGCTCAACTTTTTTACCGCCGTTAGCAATAATTGCATAAGCATTAGTCATTCTGCTAAGTGTGGTTTCAATTGAACCAAGTACCATAGAGTAAACTTTTTTTGGTTCATTATTAATACCGAAACGCTTAATTATATCAACGATTTTTGTAAGTCCTACGGCAGTTGCAACTCTTACGGTTATAAGATTACGAGATTTTTCAAGACCAGCACGCATAGTGATTTCACCTAAAAACTTACCCTCATAATTTTTAGGACGCCAACTAGGCATCCCTGGACCTTGCGAAATCTCAATAGGTCCATCATTAAAAATCTGATTCGGCTTAACACCGTTTTCAAGAGCTGCTAAATAAACAAAGGTTTTACTCAAAGAACCGGGTTGACGCAGTGCTTGAGTTACTCTATCAAATTTACTTGTGGAAAAATCATAACCGCCGACGCTTGCAAGTACCTGTCCGGTATTTGGGTTCATAACCATAATAGCACCGTTTACTTCAGGAATCTGACGAAGAGCATACCCCTCTTTTATAGCCTCAACCACTATCACATCACCTTTTTTAAGCAAGGTCTTAACTGATTTAAGATTACTTCTTGCCCATTTCATTTCAGCAATAGGCATCTTAGATTTGCTGCCGTCTATAAGTCCAATTTCTACATGATTATCGGCTACATCTAGAACTACAGCTAATTTATACTCTAAAAGCGATGGAGGAGTCGGTAGTTTTTGTAGCTCTCCTTGCCAATTATCAAGAGAAATATTAGCTATAGGCTTTCTAAAACCACGCCTTCTATCAAACTCCCTTAGACCTTTTCTTAGAGAGTTTTCAGCTAATTGCTGCATCTTTGCATCTAAAGAAGTAATGATAGTAAGACCTCCAGTATAAAATTCTTCCTTACTATTTAACATCCTAATTACTTCTTCTCTGACCTGTGCAGCATAATAATCTGCCGTAACAGTTTCTTCCTTAGCTCGTTTACGTAAAACTATCGGGCTATCCATAGCTTCTTTCGCAGCGTCTCTTGTTATATAACCATCTTCAAACATACGTGCTATTACGTAATCACGACGAGCTTTTACTCTAGCATAGTTTCTCTCAGGATTAAGTTCGGAAGGGGCTTTAGGCAGTGCCGCAATAAAAGCTGATTCTGCAATAGTAAGTTCCTCTACGGATTTATTAAAATAATTTTGTGCAGCTACCACAACACCGTATGCACCACGACCAAAAAATGTTTGATTAAGATATAATTCTAAAATTTGATCCTTAGTAAATACTCTTGAAATCATATAAGAAAGAATCGCTTCTTTAATCTTACGTTCAAGAGAAACTTCGTTAGTTAGCAGAAAATTTTTAACCACTTGCTGAGTAATGGTAGACGCTCCTTCCATACGCCTATGATGTAAATAATTAGATATGTTTAAAAATGCCGCTCTAACTATTCCGAACAAATCAACGCCGGGATGGTTATAGAAATTCTTATCCTCAGCTGCAATAAAACTTTCTATTAGCGAACTCGGTACGCTATTAATCGGTACAAATACACGACGTTCAAAAGCGTACTCCTCCATTAATTTGCCGTCACGGGAATAAATACGCGTTACCGACGGTGGATAATAACGTGCAAGCTGTGAGTAATCAGGCAAATCACGTGAATAGTGGTATATTATATAAGCAGTAATCCCGCAACCTACTAAAATAAGGAAGACAAAAATTTTTAAACAAAAAAGAAGAGATTTATACATGACTTATAATATTTCGCCGGTTAAACTATTAAGTGAAGCCTTAGTAATTTTTACATCAATGATTTTACCAAGTAAAGATTTATTAGGGTTTTGGATATATACGGACTGCATGTATGGAGTTTTACCTATTATCTGGTCGTCGAATTTACCATTGCGATCAAATAGAACTTTCATAGAACTACCAACACAACTTGTATTAAAAGCTAGTTGCTGAGCCATGAGTTCTTGTTGTAATATAGTTAATCTCTCTGATTTTATATGTTCAGGTATTTGGTCAGTTCTAGCTGCACCAGGTGTGCCGGGACGTGGACTATATTTAAACGAATAACACTGACCGTATTTTACTCTACGGACCAAATCTAACGTATCCTCAAAATCTTCATCTGTTTCACCGGGAAACCCGACAATAAAATCAGAGGATAAAACTATATCGGGCCTTGCTTCTCTTAAGCGATTAATTATATCAAAATAATATTCCCGATCATGTTTGCGGTTCATGGCTTTTAATATTTTATTTGAACCTGACTGCACCGGTAGATGTAGAAACGGCATTAATTTAGGTTCGGTGCCATACAGCTTTATTAGATCATCATTCATATCTATCGGGTGTGAGGTGGTATAACGTAATCTCTCTAAATTGGGAATTTGTGCTAGATGTTTGAGTAAATCGGCTAGACTAAATATTTTATCTGCAGGACCTTTACCGTGATATGCATTGACATTTTGTCCAAGTAACATAATTTCTTTAGCACCGCTACTAACTACTTTTAGTGCTTCTCTGTAAACCTGCTCTACATTTCTTGAAAATTCAGCACCTCTAGTATAAGGTACTACGCAGAAAGTACAAAATTTATCGCACCCTTCCTGTACCGATATAAAGGCACTTGTTCCTTGCGGATATAATTGCTCAGGTAGCTGATCAAATTTTGCTTCTTCAACAAAATCAAGATCGATTAAGTGCTTTTCGTGTCTAACGACTTTTGAGATTAATTCCGGTAGGTTATAATAAGATTGCGGACCGACAACAATATCAACATAAGGAGTTCTTGTAAAAATCTCCTCCCCTTCCGCCTGTGCAACACAACCGGCTACAACTATTATTGCAGAACTTAAACCTTGTTTTGTTCTGGTATCTTGTAGTTTCTTAATACGACCGAGTTCAGAATAAGTTTTCTCAGCTGCTTTCTCTCTGATATGACAAGTATTTAGAATAATAACATCTGCTTCTTCAATATTTTCAGTAGGTTCATAGCCAAAGGGATAAAGCAAATCCTGCATCTTAACGGAATCATAAACATTCATCTGACATCCGTAGGTCTTAATATAAAGCTTCTTACTCATAATTTTATATATATATCTTTAAACTAAAAGCCTAGTATACGAAGATCAAATTCAAAAAGAGCGAGGAGTTCATAAGGCAAGATGAGCTGCGTATAACGTAATACGCGAGCACCGAAGCTCTTGTAGAACGACTCAGCCAATTTTTGCAGTTCATCGAATATACTAAAGTTTTATATTATACTATATTTATATCAATCTTTAAACTAAAACCTTGATGGGCATTGCTCAATAACTATAGATATCTTTAAAAGCCCCGTCATTGCGAGGAAAAACTGCAAGTTTTGACGAAGCAATCCAGTTAAAAATGCTACTATTTAGATTTTTATTATTTTTGCTAGATTGCTACGCTCCTTGCAGTCGCTCGCAATGACGACTCGGTATCCACGCAGGTAATGCTGAGTTAGGAATGACACTCAATCCTTACGGATTAATTCTTGCTGTGCAGATTCTTGCGGTGATTTCTTTTAATTTTTCTATTCTTTCAATAAGACAAAGCAGCTGTTCTTTAGTAATTTTATAGTTTTTATCATATCTTGCATCAACATAAGCTTTTTCAAGAAGCTCAAAACACTTTTTTTGTTCTTCGGTTAATTGAAGAAATACACTCCATAATTCATTGTCATAATTTCCTGCCATGCTACCTAGTTCTTGTAAATTATGTAATTTAGGTTTGTAGTTTGAGGAAACTAATAAAATAGTACTGTAAAGACTTTCCGTAGCTTGATGAAGGGTAAAGGCTGATAAAAAGCATACTCCAAATCATAAGTAGTTGCCCCTTTTAAAAAACCTTTACCTCTACCAATCGCTCCAAGATAAATCTTTAGCCTCGCTAATTATAAATTCACCACTATCATATAAAAGAATACCTTCTTTTTTTATATCGGTATAAAAATAACGTCCCTTTTCTAACTCCCTACTTATTTCCTCTATTGACTCTAGAATTATCGATATTCTTGAATCATACGGAATAATTTGCTTAGGGTTTATTATTCCTGTGTTTTCTAATCTTATATATTTATATTATCTTTTAATCTTAAAGCAGTGTATCCTGTATATTTACCTTTTTTCAGAATTATCAAAATATCAGTATCGCTATGATAGCCGTAAGGTAGATCATGTACCCAATCGCCTCTAGCAAAAGAGCCATACAAGATAATCATAGCGATTTTTCCTCTGCAATATCTAAAATCTGCTGCACTATAAAATTAAGCCTTGCTCTAATTTTAAGAGAACGTTCGGGTAAGGTGGTTTTCATTTAAATATCTATACTTTATATTTTTCTGCTTTTAGCTTTTTTATTTCTTCTATTGTAAGCTTAGTATATCGTGCTATTTGCTCTATAGGTTCATTCTCTATTAGCATTTCTTTTGCAGTTTCAATTTTCTCTTTTTCTATGCCCTTCTCCATCCCGGCATTAAACTTTTCTTCAAATTTGTCTATTTCTTGTTATATAGCCATTTCTCACCTCTAAAATAATCATCATGCTCTTGTTCTATCCATTTATATTGCTCTAAACTTGCATATACCGATAACACAATTTCATTTTTAATCTCTTTTAGCGGTTCTTGTTCTTGCGAAGCATATTTTAATAAATACAACCATTCATCGGTATCATCTTTAAGATCATTTTTTTAAACTTCCCTAGTTCAATAAATACATAAGTTAATGAAAACAAATATTATTTATGGGTATTGCTTTCTTTTATATGATGATAACTAATATACGGCAATTCATCAGGCAAAGCTTTTGCTCCTATGATAGAAATTATTACTACCGGCAATAAATCCTTATGTTTCATACCCTTCTTAATTTGACTAACGTAGGTATAACAACCGTAAAACTGCGTTCTATTAAGATAATCTTTCTCCATTTTACGCTGCATCTCGATTATATACCATCTACCGGTTTCATCTTTAACTTTTATATCGAACAAACTTCTTTGCCCTTCAAGAAATACAGGTAACTGTTCAGTAGTTATATAGCTTAAATCTATGATTCTATCTCCTTACGATAACCTAAGAAGAGAGTTCAATAAATTTATTAATTTTACTTTATCGCTAAATAGTTTTTTAAATGCGACATCATTTGTACCGTCTAAATATCTTTGGATAAATAATTATATCTTTGGTAAGTTTTTATACATAGCAAATTAACTTCAGACAGTAAATTACTTTTACAATTTATTATCGGTACTAGGCTTCTTGCATCACCTATCTTATAAAGAGGAACTTGAAGGAAACACGGAACACAGCACTGCAGCGTACATAAAAGTACGTGAGGATGCAAGTACCGGATTGACGTACAAATTTTAGAAGGAGGTTATGCAAGAAGCCTATTAATACCTATCATTATCATCATACACTCCCCAAATTACTTTCTTGGAAATCCAACCTGTGTAATCCTTACATGTAATTTGGCAGAATTGTTCTTTACATTTTTTTAAACTACAACGAACTTTTGGCATTAATTTTGCTATAACTCGGCTTTTAGGGTCTGCGGATTTGGTAAGTGCTATTTCCTTATCAGAAGTAATAACTACTGATCTTTTACCTGATAAAACGCTTGAATGTATCCAACCACCTTCGCCGTTAATATCACGTACTTGCCGCCATTGCTTGTACTCTGCAGTTATTTCTACCGGTTCGCCTTTTTTAACAAAAATCCATTCTACGGCAGATTTAGTAGTTGGTCCGCTCCTTGCATTTACTTCATTAGATTTTATTGAAACAAATCTCGGAATAGGCAATTTTTTATTATCGGCATTAATTGTTGTTGATAATATTACAATAATTAAAGTAATAAGAATTTTAATCATTATCTTCCGCTTCAGATAAAGCATCCTCTTTTTTTGCTATTATATAATTACCAAGCCTAAATTGTACTTTTATTCTATTAATTTCCTGCTCACTAATACCTATATTTTTTAGGACTGTTCCACCTATTTGTAATCCAGTCTCATAACTTTCTGGAATAATAGTTGTGGCACCTAAATCATAAAACTCTCTAGCATTTTTTAAATTTTTTAACTTCACGACAACCGGTATATCCTGATAATTACCACTAATTGTTTTAAGCGATTTCTTGATAGTTACTTGATTATTCATAGTAAGTATTATAGCGAATGCTCGTTCCGTACCTAATGCCTTTAGAGTATCGGCTTGCGATACATCACCTTTAAAAACCGGCAAACCGTTTGATAGCGCTTCTTTTACTCTATCATCATCTAAATCAAGTATTACGTAACTTATACCTTCCGCTTCCAAAACTCTTGCTACCATTTTACCGGTATTACCGAGTCCGGCAATAATAATATGGTTTGTTAAATCTCTTGCCCCAAGCTCAATCATTTGAGTCGGAGTTTTACCAAGTCCTTTATCAACTTTCTCAGCAATCTTTTGCCCTAAAGCTGCAAGTAATGGAGTAAGTGCCATAGTAAAAGTAACTACGAGTAATAATATATCGGCAGTACTTTCTTCTAATACTCCACTATCTTTACCTAAACTGAATAATATAAAACCAAACTCTCCGCCTTGCGATAATAATAAGCCTGAATAAAAAGCAACTCCTTTATTAAAACCGAATAAAATACAAAAAGCCGTTATGATTAAGGTTTTTATACCTATTAAAGCAATAGATAAAGTAAGAATATGAGATATTTTTTCATACATTTCTAGGGCATCGATATTCATACCCACGGTCATGAAAAACAATCCTAAAAATAAACTTTTGAAAGGATAAATACTTTCCTCTGCCTGCAATCTAAATTCAGTTTCTGCAACTAATACTCCAGCAACAAATGCTCCTAGAGCTAAAGATAAACCAAATGTTTCGGTAGCCCAAGCAGCAGAAAGTACTATTAACAAAGTCATCGAAATAGGTAACTCGCTTGCATTATTACTTTCTGATGAAATGAATGAAAATACAGGACGAAGAAAAACACGACCGACAATAAATATTGTAAGTAAGGCCGTTACGGCTTTTAAGAGTGCAATACCAAGAGCCGCTGCAAGCGAGGCTTTATTGTTACCGGCAAGTAACGGAACTATCACAAGCAATGGCACTACGGCCAAATCTTGTAGTAACAGAATAGCTAAAGAAACTCTTCCTATTTGCGTTGATTGACTACGATTTTCCTCAATAACCTGCATAACAAGTGCCGTAGATGAAAGGGCCAGACCACCGCCGGTAATAATAGCCGCACTACTATTGCCGTCTATAAGCACCATTGCACCAGCAATTACTATAGCGGTTGTTAAAACTTGCAAACTACCGAGACCAAATACATATCGTCTCATAGCTTTTAATCGCTCGAAGGATAACTCAAGTCCTATCGCAAATAATAGAAATACTACACCAAGTTCACCTAGTAACTTAGTTTGGTCATATGTTACGATTTTTAAACCGTGATCACCTATTGCAGCTCCGGCAATTAAGTAACCAAGTACCGGACTTAATCTAAGACGCTTAAGTATAGCCACGATAAAAACCGCAGTACCGAGTAAAATTATAACGTTAATAAGAATATGATCGTTCATCTTTTCCAAATTTCTTCTAACTTAAAATGCTCCCGTACTTCAGGATAAAAAATATTAATTAAAATAGTACCTGCATCTATTAGTACCCATTCTGATTTACCAAGCCCCTCAATATTACTATTTATACCAGCATTATTTTTTAATTCTAAAGCTACATATTCAGCAATTGCTCCAACATTTTTAGTCGAACGACCGCTAGCAAATATAATATAATCGGCTAATTTATGTTTTCCTGTTAAATCAATTACCTCAATATCTTCTGCTTTTTTCTCACTTAAACATTCTAAGATAAATAATTTTAATTCTTCAGTTTCTTTTTTCATAATAATTAATAGAATGATATAATAATATTAATTATTATATGCATAAGAGTCGATTTTATCAATGAATGTTTAAAATTCTATAATAAAAATTCATATAAAGCTTTACTTTAAGCAAAAAAACTTTAATTAATACTTAAATTAATATTGATAAAATAATGGCAATATCCGTAGAAGAGTTAGAAAAAATACTTAAAGAATCATTTCCGAACAGTACAGTGAAAATTACTGATTTAGTAGGAGATCAAGACCATTATGCCTTAGAAATATCAGATGTTCAATTTAATGGACTTTCTTTAATTAATCAACATAAATTAGTAAAAAACGCCCTGTCTGAAATATTAAATAAAAAACTACATGCAATTACCATAAAAACTATCGCAGTTCCCGAAAAATAATTACAAATATTAATATGATAATCCTTGTATAAATTCAACTTATTATTTAATTTTATGCAAACAGCTGATTATATAGTAATCCGCTATTCGGTGTGTAATTAAGAATAAGGATTTTAAAATCCTTATTCTTAATTGATGCGGGTTTTTAGAAGTTTACTTTAAATCTTAGCGTACCAGACTGGGCATGGTATTTTTTAGCTAAGTTCAGACTGTAATGCACTCCGTACTCCATTCTACCCTTCTTAATTACTGCACCTGCCCCTAAATCATATAGCATTTTAGTAGGTTTAGGTGCCAGTACCGGAGAGGCTCATTAAGACCGTTAAGAGCTGCAACGATTGCCGGTGTTTTACCTTTGAAATCGTAATTAATAAAGGCATGAATTTGCGGTCTAATTATGAATTCATTCTTATAGTAGGTTGTCTTAATTTCACCGCCGAGTATACCTTCAACCTATGTTATATTGACGTTTCTGAATAGTTAGGTTTTGGAAAGAAGTACCGTATTCCTGATAACCGGAATCTTTAATCTTAGTAAGCCTGATTCCTGCCATCGGTGCAAATGAAGTTTCTTTCCATAGATAATTATAACCCCCAACTACTTGACCGCTATAAGAAGTTGAATGATATTTACCGTGTGCTGTTTCATAACCGCCTATAATATTACGTAGTTCATTAGTTTTAATATCACTTCGTGCATAGGTGGTTACGCCTTCTATAAATAGGTTATTTATAAAGCTATATAAACCGTATATAGAGCCCATATTAGTTCCGACCTTAGTAGTATTGCCTTACCGTAATATAGGCTAGCCCATACCCCGTAAATGGAATTATTAGCTTTACTTTCATCAAGTTCACAATCACCACCTCCAACAGCTACACCTCTCTTACGTGATGTGGCATCTTCTGCTGTAGGATTCGTAGCATTGTTATTTTCATCTTCAAGAGCCTTAATTCTCTCCCTTACTTTTTGATTACCGATACTAGATTATCTTGTGCAGCATTAAAGCCGTCATTCGCTTTAGCACGACTTATTCCGCTACCTGAGCTTCCACCGCTACTTGTACCTGTAGAATTATCTCGGCTACTACCTATAGCAGACATATCGCTACCGGAACTACTTCCCATGCCGTTACTATTATTAGCGGGAGAAACACCTGTTGCTTTAGGATTACAGCTATTACCGTATGGACTACTTCCGCTGTTGGTTACACCGCCTTTAGTTTTACCTCTCAAACTAGAACTGCTCCCTTGTGCTGAAGAGTTACCGCTATTAGCAGGAGCAATACCGGTTGCAGCAGGACTATTATAACTTGAGCCACCGACACCACTCTAACCACTAGAAGCCGTTGATGGACTTTATACATCCGAACCGAAAACTGGACTATTGTAGCTTGAGCCACCTGTTGACGGACTGCTATAACCCGTAGTACTTCCAAAGCTACCGCCTCCTCTAGTTGATAACTGGTTAGCGCCTACGTTTGAGTTGGGAGTCGTTACGACCGAAGCATTCGGACCGTAAGGATTGCCTCCGACATTAGCAGGACCGTTAGGACCAAAACCACCAGTACCAACTGATGGGCTACCGCCGCCTGTACCAATATTACGTCCTGTACCAGGTCCTCTAGGACCAAATCCGCCTGTGCCTGTAACCGGAGTAATCGGAGTATTATATCCTGCCGGATTGCTAGGTGTTACGTCGTAGCCGCCCGGAGTGGTAGGCGGAACATATATATTGTTAACTACACTACCGCTAGTTGGTGGCGGCTGTAGAGGGCTAAAACCTCCAACACTCGGACCGACGGAAGGACCCCATTGGGGTAATAAGCGGAGTAGTTATTCTATGTATTTCATTTGAAGGTCTTTGAATTATAGGTAATAGATGTTCAACGACTTCTCATCTTTGCTCTACAAGGGTATTTACTATAACATTACCAACAGAAGTATTTATTAAAATTTTGATGATATTATCTATTGTTACATCTCCTGTTGATTCTATCGTTAAAAGTACAAAGGAATTACCTGTAATTTGCCATCTGACAAAACCACCTTCATTAGCGGTTACATTAAACGGTAAGCTTACAACATTACCAACTATGATATTACCTCCTGCCTTGGTGATGATAGGATAAGCACTACCTTGCTCAATAGCAAACGGATTATTTTGTGCAGTTAAGAATACTTTAATTGAAGAAACATTTGATAAATCAAAGGTACTACCGCTTGCGAGTACTATATTACCGCTATTAGCGTTGCCTGTTTGCCCTGCATTTATAGTATCATAGAAGACATTTATAGCTCACCGGTAGGAGTAGCAGAGCCTGTATAAGTAACTTTATTATTACCAAGATCGAAAGTTATATTACTTCCTGAGATATTGCCCCCGACATTTACGCTAGTATTATCATAGGTAAACATCATTGTTGCTTGATCGGCAACTTATAGTATATGCTCCTAAATCCGATGCAATAATAAAAGCGGTTTTCTTCGGTGCAAAAGTAATAGCATTAGTGCCTGTTACCACTTTTTGTAACCATACATCATCATCGAATTTATGAATACCGCTGTTAATCGGTGCTTGTACAAGTGCAGCATTAGTGTATTCCGCTGAAGAGTTGCTGCTGCTCCCTTTGAAGTGCTCTGAAACGATTTTTGTCTTGTAATGAAATTTTGTTGTTGCTCTTGGCACTTTAACACCGCCGACCGTGGCTGACGGAATGTCTAAACTTCTACTGTCATAACCGGTAAATACCACTGATTTACCGGCATCAATAGTAATATCTTTAGCATAGGTATCCCCTTTTACCGTGCCTTTATTACTACTGAACTAGTTTAAGGTTTAAATTCTCACCACCTAAATCATCGGTCAAACCATCATTAGCGTTAAATATTGCCGTACCTTGATTATTAGTCTTGGTTGTTATACTCGAGTAAAAATCTTCGCTATCGATTGTGATTTTACTGTCTACACCGTTGAACTGAACGGTTTTAAGGTGATTTGAGTCTGAACCTACCGAACCACTACTGCTAGCTCCAATTGTTAAATCATTTGATATTGCAAGAGTATGGATTTTATTACCTGTGGTCGTAATTGATTCATTTATTATACTTGTATTATTAAGGCTTAAAGTTGCAGACTGAGCAGTAGTAAATGAAATCGAGCCTGTTTTCACGGGAATTGTAACATCACCCCCGTCTATTTGAACTATATCGACCATGCCTTTAGTACCTATACTACCGGAATAAGTAATAGCAGTAAATTCATCAAAAATTACCATGCTCTATCCTCAGGATTTAAAAGCAAAAGGAGAAAAGCTTGATCCTTCAGAAATATCTAAACTATTCGTTGTTCCCTTAAATTTTATGTCGCCACCATTTATTAATATTACATATCCTGCATTAATACCTCCGGTACAATTTAATACATCACCGCTAATAGTTATATCACCAACTTTTGAAGTACTGCTACCTATAGCTCCACTAACGCTACTTGGACCGGTAAACATTAAATCCACAGCTTTACCACCTGTGATGTTAATACCACCGGTTAAATTAGTTGCTTGAGTAAATACTTATTACCCGCGCCGGTTCCTTGGATTTCAGCAATTGACATATTACCGCCGGCGCTAATCGTAACGGTGCTGTTGTCAACACCCACTTTTAACATTGCAAGGTTCGTAATTGTATTCGTTGAGTTTCCGTTACCGTCAACTGTACCTATAGTACCGTTAGTACCTCCGGTACTTGTTATATTACCGGTAATAGCTGATGTTATATTATTTGCTATATCACTAGCAAATATTGCTACGGTACCGGCATTATTTTGGAAATTCATATTACCGTCAATCTTTACAGCCCCAAGCCCACTATTAATAGGACCGGAAGGAGTGGAGAAAAAAACATTTGATCCAAACTTTGATCCTATAGCAACTTTTGCAACGGATACGTCGATATTTGGGGTATTAAGAGCAGTTATTACCAGTATTCCGTGCCCTGTAAGTTGTACTTTACTCACCGGATTTGCTTTTGTTCCGATAGCATACTTATTAGCCATACCATCTATTGTTAACTTGGTATTAGCATTTCTTGCATTTATCTCAACTACACCGGTATTTGGAACAACTGGCTCTATATTACCTGTTAACTCTATAGTACTGTTTTTGCCGCTAGCTACGGTAGTCATTAACTTTAAAACAGATGCGGGATTCACGAATGTAACACCTGGTGCATCTAATGGAAAATCACCGTTTAATGCATCAAGGGCATAAACGGCTGGTCCAACATTAACCTCACCGATATTAATTTTGGCAATCTTAGCCGAGGTAAGTGATGCATCGGCAAAAACCCCGCCAGCAGCAATATTAAGCACTGCAGTATTACTCACATCAAGTCCATTTGTACCTAACGTAGCATTAGTACCAACAACGCCGACATTACCACTAACATTTATAACAGCAAGGAGATTTGCCTTTGTGCCAGAGTTTCATTACCCAAATTACCCTGCAAAGTTAACACATTGTTATTAGGTATAGTACTAGAAGTACTACTTAAATTGACGCTACCGCCTCCACCGGCAAAACCATCGACACTATTCATAAAGGTAACTTGTTGATTTTTGCTAGTAGTTAAACCAAATACGGATTTAGTATTATTCAAATTAATAGCACTTCCTAGCGTTAAAGCCTTGTTAGATACATCTATCGTAAATGCCGCGACTGCATTTCCCTGCCCGATATTAATTGTGTTTACCATACCTATACTTGAATCAGTAGCCGTTAAAGTAGTACCGGTAGTATAAACGTTTAATGTTCCTGTGTTCCCGTTTTTGATTTGGCTGTTAAGTAAATAATCTGCAGGATTTGCTCCCGAAAACTCTAAAACACCGCCATTGGTAAAATCCACGTTACCGCTTGTTGTAAGCGAGTCTTGTAAATTCGCCACAGCATTGTTACCAAGTGTTAAAGAAGTAGCGGATACACTTTTTTGCAAGATAACCGTTTTATTACCTGCTGCATTAACAGTAATTGCTCCAATATTATTTATGACTCCGGTAACGTTACCGCCTCCTAAAAATACTAAATTACTGTTAGTTGCTGCACTACTTATCACTGCTGCTAAAGTACCGGTATCATTAACGTTAACCGTACCTGCAGCCCCTCTAAAATCAGTCTGTCCTGTAATAACTGTTGTGTTACCCGCCAAAAGTTGCATTACCGGTAATATTGCCTGTATATGTTCCTGTTCCGACAGTAACATTACCCGTAGTATTTGTTGTAAGTTGGCCTGCTCCGACCGCAGCATTACTGGTAAAACCACCCGCAGCTGTAGCTACCACACCTGCATTATTTATGGTAAGAGTAGTTGCACTAGATGCTCCGACTATCATAACATTCCCTGCTCCGTTAAGATTCAAAGCCGCAATACCTGTTACAGGTCCAAGCGTAACTACTCCTAAAACATTAACAATGCCGTTAACACCTCCGATACTTGTTACTGCCGCTAAATTACCGCCCGCAGCAAGGTTTACTGTACCGGCATTATTGCCTTGCACATTTAATATATTAACCAGATTTGTAGCTCCTATATTACCGATAACCGTACTATTTATTACTGACAAAATTTAATATATTCACACCTTCTCCTAATTTATTATCTATATTACCACCGGTAGCCCCACCAACATTCTTACCATCAGCGATTGTTACTTGTGCGGCCGTACCGTTAAAATCTATATCAGAAATTATATCTTGCTGAAATCGTACTAACGAGTTCTGCGTAAATTGTACTAATCCTCCCGCGCCGGTATCCAATCCACACCATACGGTGTGTCTACTCCTATATTAATAGGCTGATACTGGTTCCCTATCTGAATAGTTTGGGCAAAGATGGTTCCTGTAATTGTAGCTGAAGTGTAATTTAGAGGAGCTCCTATCCCATTCGGTTAAAAATTTGTTAAGCCTTATTTTCCCTCCTGTTCCATTACCGCTACCTACATTAAGTGCAATTTCTCGGCTACCGGAAGCCACGTGTACTCTTAATTGACCATCTACATCATTTGCTGGAACTAGGTTGAAGCTAGCCACAAATTCTGCAGCATTTGGCGATTCATTACTTACGTCATAAGTAGCATTTTGGCCGCCGAACTTGATACTATTTCTATAGGTTGTATATCCATAACTTCATTAACGTAAAGACCTGCGGCTGGTGAAGTATCAGTAGCAAAATTAAGTAGCTTATTATTTGCAATATTAAAAGTTTTTAATCCAACTTGGATGTTTAAATTGAAAGTCAGTGTCAATCTGTAATGTAAGATCTGCCTGGCCTTGAACAGAAGTTACTATACTACCTGGACCTGTGAGATAAAGGCGATTCTATTATCACCAGTAGGAGGCAAAAGTGATGTAGCCTGAAAAATCAAAGTACTAGCTAAATCGTTAAAATAGTAAGTATTCCCTGGTGCTTCTCCTGGTCCTGGAGCAAAAGGAGGAACCACTGCAAGTGCTTGTGCATTTGTAACTGGCGTACCTGTTAAAGTGATGTTTATAGCGTTAGGGACATCTACAACACGCCCGACATTTTCTTTAGTCAGATCAACAGGTCTAACCGGTCCAAGATATGTTATTTGGCACAGTCATTGTTGCATTATTAAAGGTATCTAAATATATAGCAGGAATTGCTGGCACATCTGCAGTAAAATTATTTACTTCGCCAAGGGTTACAAATGAACCTGGTACATATGCTCCTCCGCCAAAAGCACTACCATCATCTACTGAGCCACCCCCTACTGTTACGATTCGGTTAGCAGTACCAAGGGCACTAGTGCTAGCAAGCATCAATGCCGCAATTGATGTAAACATGCCTTTTTTTATTAAATTTTTTATCGTTGACTTGACATAATATCTCCTAAATTTGGGCTTAATTGTTCTAACTTATGATTTTGTTATATAAATAACATATTACTTTTAATTGAAAAACATTAATTAATACTAAAAATATCTATAAAAAATACTTATAAATAAGGTATTTTCTATATAAAAAAGCAACTTATGATTACTTTTTCTTGTTTAAAATAAATTAAACTTTATGTACTTTTTATAGAAATTCGGTAAATCGTATATAAAACTTAAGAAATACAAGGGTAAAACCTATCTATTTTAGCTTCTTAGTGAAAACCGCAAAACTTTATTAATTTTTGTACCTCTTATGTCATTCCTGCGAAAGCAGGAATCCAGTAATCTTTAATGTCATCCCGCAACTTGATTGCCGGATCTCAGGACACAGTCTGTTATACAAGATCGGGGTCAAGTCACAGTATAACAGCAAAAAAGACTGGATTCCCGCTTCCACGGGTATGAACACATAAGGGCCATACAACAAAGCCGCAGGACTAATACAATGACGCTTAGAACCTAACAAAACCACTTTTGCTAGGTAAAATCTATAAATTTTTACATAAACAAATTGATTTGCTACGAATAATAGAGTATATAGTATAGACATAATTAATTATCGGGGCGTAGCGCAGCCTGGTAGCGCATCTGGTTTGGGACCAGAGGGTCGGGAGTTCGAATCTCTCCGCCCCGACCATAAAAACATAAATTATAATGTCAAAAGACGACCTCATTCAGTTTACAGGTACAGTACTTGAACTTTTACCTAATGCTACTTTCAGAGTAAAGCTTGAGAATGATCATGTAATTATTGCTCATACTTCCGGTAGGATGCGTAAAAATCGTATCAGAATATTACTAGGAGATAAAGTTATGGTAGAAATGACTCCTTATGATTTAACTAAGGGGCGTGTGATTCATCGTCACTAGTCTTTATAAGTATGAAGCAGAACAGAAAAAACCTACCGATTATATTAGCATCAAGCTCTCCTGCAAGAATTGAGTTACTAAACAGAATCAAAATTATCCCTTCACAAATTATTCCGGCAGATATAGACGAAACACCTAATTTGCGTGAATTACCCGCTCCCTTAGCCATAAGACTTGCTTACGAAAAAGCTATAAAAATTGCATCTAAAATAGAGGAATCAGCTATAATTATAGCTGCCGATACCGTAGCGGCAGTAGGTAGAAGAATATTGCCGAAAGCTACTACTTATGAAGAAGTCAAGAATTGTATTAAGATGTTATCCGGGCGTCGTCATCGTGTCTATACCGGTTTATGTATTATCAAAAAAGAGAATGATCAGCTTACAGTTAGACAAAAAATAGTTCAGACTATTGTTAAGTTCAAAAAATTAAGTGATGAAGAGATTAATTTTTATTGTTCTTTGGATGAGGGAATAGATAAAGCCGGCGGATGTAAAATTTCCGGTTATGCAGAAGCTTTTATCTCATTTATTTCCGGCTCATATTCAAATGTTATGGGATTACCTTTATTTGAAACAGTAAATGCTCTAACTTCTTTAGGTTTTAGATATTCAAGTGTCATTCCTGCAAAAATGAATTATTGTCATTCCGCGACTTGATCGCGGCATCTAGTTAAAAATACTAAAATTATTAATATACTAATTTCTAGACCCCGTGGTCAAGCCATGGGGTGGCATTAAATATTTTTAGATTCCTGCGATCCACGCACATAAATTACCTAGCTACTTAATTCCCAGGCTCATCCAAATGACTTCTCTCATACTTTTCATGACGCTCTTGAGCTTCAATACATAATGCAGCAATAGGTCGTGCTTCTAATCTTTTTATACCTATTGGGTCGCCTGTTTCTTCACAGTAACCATATTCCCCATTTTTAATACGTGATAATGCTTCTTCTATTTTACTTATTAATTTACAATATCTATTTCTACTACGAAGCTCAAAAGCTCTTTCTGTTTCATGAGTAGCACAATCGTTAAGATCGGATTCTTTTAAATTTGCTTCCTTTAAATGATTTAAAGTCTCTTGAGACTCCTTTAATAAATCCTCTTTCCATCTTAAAAGTTTTTGTCTAAAATATTCTAGGTGATTAGGACACATATATTCTTCATCTTGAGAAGGTTTATATCCCATAGGTAATTTAGGTGTTTCTAGCATATTAATATCTCAATATTAACTTTAATATATTATGTTTATAAGGTTTTTAAAATAATATATAACTTAAAATTAATGCAAGAAGATTATGAATATTAATATATTTTATTTTTTAATTGGATATGCGGTAGTATATACAGCTTCTAAATGCTTTATAGTTGTTTTAGTATAGTTTTGTGTAGTAGATAAACTTTTATGACCTAATAGTTCTTGAAGAGAGCGTAAATCTGCACCATGCTCAAGCAAATGTGAAGCAAAACTATGTCTAAATGCATGAGCAGTTAAATGCTGCGGTAAACCATAAAAATGCTTTAATTTAATTAATTCACGATTAAACACCGGTGGTTGTAATTTCTTACCCTGCTTTCCTCTAAATATGGGTTCATTATCACCTAACTTATACGGCAATATTTCTAAATATTGGGTAATTAAATTTTTAGCAATCGGTAACCACGGAATTATTCTTTCTTTACTACCTTTACCTATTATTCTTATAAATTCTAGATTTTGTAGATGAAGTTTCGTAATTGATAATGCTTCCGATATACGTAGACCTGAAGCATATATAAGGACAAGTAGGGCTTTATTTCTAAGTTCTACCCACTTAACATTCCCGTATTCTTCAATATGTTCAAGTGATATTACTACATCATCTTCCGATAAAGCTTTTGGTAACAATTTAGTCTTTTTAGGAGATTTTATAGAAAAAATTATATGACTATTTAATAGTGTTGTTTTCTCTAAGAACCTATAAAAATTTTTTACTGCAGATAAACCACGTGAAATTGAAGAAGCGGTAAAATTATCACAGTTACGTTTTGCAAGCCAACTTCGGATTAATCTGATATCTGCGGTTTTAATATGATTTATCGTTACAAGCTCTGAATTATAATAATTCATAAACTCAAGAAAATGCTTAAGGTCATTATTATAAGAAATTACTGTATGATTAGAGTAATTTCTTTGCAAAACGAGGTATTTTTGCCACTTATTTATTAATGCTTGAATTGATGTATCTAACATTTATAAAAACTTAACTATTTTTAATATTATTCTTAATGCTAACAATTATTGACTCATAATTTTATAAATGTGAGCATGAATTGAGGGTTTATGTTTACATATACGTAACCTATAAAACACAAAAAATTTTTTAGGATAATGAATAATGTGAAATAATACACAATTTTTAGATTTAATGAAATCCTATATGAATCCAGAATTTTATATGAGTTCTATGAAAAATATCCCTAGTGTAGATCTAGTATCTATCACAAATACAATGCAAAAAGCTATGAATATTCTTTTAATAACTCACCAAATTGCTACAGAAAGCATGCAATCTTTGCTTAAGAAAAATTCCGAAATTATACAAAATAATGTTAATACTATTTTGAATACTACTAAAGAAGCAGCAACTTCTAAAGATTTCAAACAAGCTAGTGAATGTCATCAAAAATGTTTAAAATCTATTTATATCTTTTAGCTACTAGATTCCTGCTTTCGCAGGAATGACATAGTGGGAATCTCCTCTCAGTTGCTCGCCTTTCTGTTTAACCAATTTTGTAAATAAGATTCTGCTAGCTCCTGATCTTCTATAATAATTACATTTTCAGCATTACGTTTATCGGCAGCAGCCGTGAAATTAAACGAACCGGTTATTACTTTCTTTTTATCAATAATTATAACTTTATTATGAGCAATTCCCGGTACTTTATCTATATCTACATCAATTTTTGCTCGTTGTAATTCATGTAATTTAGAAAATTTTTGCTTTAAATTACTACGATCAAGCAATATTCTAACCTTTACTCCTCGCGCTTGTGCATTAATAAGTGCAGTAGTAATTAACGCATCGCTCATACCATATGCCTGCATATAAATAGATTCTTCAGCTTTATCTATCTGATTGGCTATAAACTTAGTACAACCGGCAGGCGGAGTAAAACATGTACTAACTTTACTTCTTGAAAGCTCTGAAATATTGTAATGCTTTATTTGCAGAGCAGATAAAGCTAATGATTTTTGACTTATTAGATTAGTAAAATAATCCGGATTCTGTCCATAAATACCTACAGCAATTCCCAAAATAAAGGCAATAGATATTTCTATAAATTTATTATTTTTTCTCTTCATGACTTATTTATATTTTTAGGCGTTGCATAGATCGGCTTTTCCATCATTGCGAGGCAAATTACAAAATAATTGACGAAGCAATCTCATGAGATTGCCATGCAGCCTATGGCTGCTCGCAATGACGATTTAGTATCCCCACAAACAACACCTACTTCCTTACGTAACTTCCTGGAGCTTCTTCAATAGCCTCTAGATTCTGATAATCTAAAGAATCTACTAGCTTATTATCATTATTTTTTATAAGCCAATTAAGCCAATAATTCCACCATGAGCCTTTATATTCCGTAGGTTTCATAAGCCACTCATGACTACTTAAACTTAAGTCATCATTAAACCGATAATTATATTTAGCACTAGCGGGAGGGTTAACTACAACTGCTACATGCCCTGAATCCGTGAGACAAAAAATCTTATGTCCGTTTAATAATTTTACTCCATCATATATTGAACGCCATGGAGCTATATGATCTTCTTTTGCGACTACGAAAAAAGAGTTACAATTAACTTTTCCAAGATCTATTTTTGTTCAGAGTACCTCTAAATTATTAGACTCTTTTAGCAAGTTATTGCAATATGTATTTTGTAAATATTCCTCATACATTTTTGCCAGCAAATTAGTAGAATCCGCATTCCAATATAAAATCAAAAGGCATCGGTTTTTTACCGAGTAAGTAATTATTGACAAAAAACGTCCAAATTAAATCATTAGCACTACGTGAGGATCAAAAAATATGAAACAACGACGCCAATTTTTCAAATTAAACGAGTATACCTTATATCTTTAAACTATTCCACATACTATTAACCTTGTCGATAACTTCCTGACTCATTTCTATTTTTTTACCCCATTTTCTATTTGTCTCAGGGTATATTTTATCGGTTGCATCTATTCCCATTTTACTACCAAGGCCTGACTCAGGAGATGCAAAATCCAAATAATCTATCGGGGAATTATCTATAAAGCTCGTATCACGCCTTGGGTCGCTTCTTGTTGCTATTGCCCAAATTACTTCTTGCCAATTACGAACATCAATATCGTCATCTACAACTATAATAAACTTACTATACATAAAGTGTCGTAAGTAAGACCAAATCCCAAGCATTATTCTTTTAGCATGACCGGGATAGGATTTTTTAATCGATACTACCGCAACTCTATATGAACAACCTTCAGGTGGAAGCCAAAAATCGACTATTTCCGGAAATTGTTGCTGTAATATAGGAATAAAAATTTCATTTAATGCTTCACCTAAGATTGATGGCTCATCAGGCGGTTCTCCTGTATAGGTGCTTAAATATACTGGATTTTTCTTCATCGTTATTGCGGTAACCGTAAATACAGGAAATTCCTCAACATCATTATAATATCCGGTGTGATCCCCAAAAGGACCTTCAGGCAAATACTCCTCTAAACTTACATAGCCTTCCAGAACTATTTCACTATGTGCAGGTACTTTGAGGTCAATAGTTTTGCATTGTACCAACTCTACTTTTTTATTACCGAGTAAACCAGCAAAATTATACTCCGAGATATTCTCAGGTATCGGCATAACTGCTGCCAAAGTTATCGCTGGATTTGCCCCGATAACGATAGCAGTAGGAAAAGGTTCTTTTTTTTCTTCTTTCCAACGTTTATGATGCTCTGCTCCCCCCCGTAACTTTAACCAACGCATCAATAGCTTATTTTCTGAAATAACCTGCATTCTATATATGCCAAGGTTGTAATTATCGATTTTATCTTTTGTTGGACCTTTGGTAAATACTATACCCCAAGTAATTAAAGGCGAAACATCATCCGGCCAACATCTTTGGATCGGTAATATATTAATATTCGGTTTGTCAATGACGATTTCATGACAAGCTGCTTTTGATACGGTTTTAGGAGACATAGCAAATATACGCTTAGCAAGCGGTAACATTGACAATGTTTCTTTAAAAGATGCGGGTGGTTGCGGCTGTTTAAGGAATGCTAGTAAAATGCCAAGTTCTCTTAATTCTTTGGGTGACTTAAATTTAAGCCCCATACAAATACGATTTATACTAGCATAAAGATTCGTTAGAACAGGTATGTCGGACTTAATGCCGTCGACTTTTATAACATTTTCAAAAAGTAATGCAGGTCCGCCTTGTGCTAATACTCTTCTACTAATTTCAGTAATTTCTAAGTCAGTTTTAACCTCAAGAACAATACGCTTTAACTCACCATTTTTTTCTAAAAATTTTAAAAACTCCGGTAAATCTTTAAAGCTCATAGTTTTTTTTGTTTATAATGTGCGACTTATTTTATCTCGTCATTGCGAACAGCCATAGACTGCGTGGCAATCTCATTAAATATCCTGAGATTGCTTCGTCAATTACTTCGTAATTTCCTCGCAATGACGATACGGTATGACCTGATGGATTTCGCTACTTACTAAAATTAGCTTTTACCTGCATATCATGCTGAATAATTGTGTAGTTAATTAGCTCGTCAATTACAGAATTTTTAATATTATATATTATATTTTTTTCTGAATTGACATGAATATTTTTAGCTGTTAATTCATCGATACTACTAGATTTAATATGTGCAAAATATACTTCATCATCTACTTGAAATACAGGCGTATTACTTCCTATTTTAGTATTAAAAATTGATAATAATATTTCAGGAGTTAGTGTTAGATCATTTTCCATTTCGGATCTAATATAGCTTTTTTTGCTTATTTTTATTCCGGTAGCTTTAAGCTCTTTTATGTTCTCTTGATCTGAATTATATTCCTTTGCTAAATCCTTGATAATTTTTAAGTTTACATCTGCAATATTCCGCTTTATCCAAGCTTTATTTACCTGCTCTTTAATAGCATCAAATTCAGGTATTTTTGCCGGCTGAATAGATTTTAATTCTACCAATATAAGATAGCTTTTATCCTCTGTTTCTATAGGATAAGATAATTCACCTTCCGAAAGCTCAAAAATACTATCGGCACTTTCAGCAATTATTTTATCTTCAATAAGCTCTGCATAACTGATATAGTTAACGTTTTGTATCGGTAGCTTATATTTTTCGGCAATTTCAACTAAGCTAGAACCGGCTGCCATCTCATCTTCCAGCTTTTTAGCAAACTCCATATTAAGTATGTCGATTTTTTGAGCCTTTAATAAATCATGTAATTGTTTTTGTACCGCTTCAAAACTTTGATCACCGAATTCATCTTTATTTTCATTATAAAATTCTAACAACTCATCTTGAGTAACTGAGACTTTTAAATCCTTAATATTAGCTTTAATATAAGAAAAGCTGCGTTTCTCAGGTACCTCAAACGCGGTTTTATTATCTTGGTAAAAATCCTTTAATTGCTGACCGGTAGGAGTAGGGATTTGTAAATCTTTCGGTTTATTTTGTAAATCTATTTGTATTAATTCTACTTCTCTTTTTTCAGCCATATAATCTACTATATTGTCAGTCATAGCTTTAGGAACATGGAAACTTTCTATAAAAGTACCAACAAAAATATTTTTTAGAGCTTTTTCTTTGAAGTTTAATAAATATTTTTCTTCATCCATATAAGAATTTCTAAAATAAGTTTTAAAAATTTTTATACTGAAAACACCTTGCTCATTTTTAAAAACTGGTGATTCTTTAACTAAAATTTTAACTGTATCATCACTTAGATCTAAGTCATAATAACTCACTAAATAATCTAAGACATTATCGTAAACAAGCCTTTTTAGGATTCGGTTATCAATATTTAACTGTGCTATTTCTTCATCCGTTAAACTTGTTCCCGTTTGCTTACTTATAGCATTAATTTCTAAAGATTTTGCTCTCAAAAAATCTTCCTGGGAGATATTTTTCACATGAGAAAAAGTAACAATATCGCCGCTTCTTCTTCCATTTAATACATCTTTAATACCAAAGCCGACAAAAGCAAAAGCTATCATTGCAAATAAAACCCGCATTATAAAACTATCGGCAGTTTTTCTAATATTATCTAACATAATTTTTTATTTAAGTTTTTATCTTCATTGCAAGGAAATTACGAAGCAATCTCAGGATATTTAACGAGATTGCCACGTTGCTTCGCTCCTCGCAATGACGCTTCTCAAAACTACATTATAAAGCAAAAAAGCCTATATAGTCAAACTATATAGGCCTTTTTTATGATTATAGAACGGTTAATTAAAAATTAACACGAACTTTTACACTACCTTGCTGAGCGAAATACTTACTTCCGATATTGGTATCGTAGTTAATCCCGTATTCCATCATTTTATGCTTAGCAGTAACACCGACACCGACATCAAAACTTGTTTTGCTTTGCTTAAAGCTGTTGGTTGGAAGAGGAGCAGTCATACCTTGTAATCTTGCATCAATCGCCGAAACTTTATTCTTGAATGCATAATCGACCATTGCGTAAAGCTCAGGTGTTAGCACTATTTCATTGACATTGATATTACTTGATACTTTAGCACCGAGTAAACCGTCGAAAGTATTATAGTTCTTGCCTTTAACGGTAAGATTTTGGTAAGTAGTACCGGTTTCCTTATAGCCCTTATCTTTGATAGTCGAATATCTAAGCCCAGCTAGCGGTGTTAAGTTAATGTTCTCAGGCATCATATAGGTATAACCAGCCATTAACTGACCTGTATAGCTTTCGGATTTATACTTACCGTTTGCAGTTTGATAACCGACAGTCTTTAGTATCGTTGCAATAACACGTCTTGATTTGCTTCTTATCTTATTATCTGAGTAAGATGCTATAGCTTCAACGAAGAGATTGTCATAAGGTACATTATATACACCGTATAAAGAATAGATGTTGCTCTCTACCTTATTCTTATCGCCCGTTTTATTATTTTTTAGCTTAATGTCAGTATCGGCTCTTGTATATGCAAGTCCGAGTGCTAGATCATCGCTAACGAAGCCGTCAAAACCTATAGTGCCACCAGTTGTATCAGACTTATAACCACTTATACTGTTACACATCTTCTGCGTTGCATTACCGACAAACGGGCTTATCCACGCACCAAACTTAGCATCCATATCTTCATCACCGGAAGAAACAGGACCTTTATTCCCTACTTGTACTTTATCCATTCTAGCAGTTAGAGCAGTTATATTACTTGATATATTACTCGCTACAACTTGATTATTAACGGCAGCTATAGTATCGCTAGGTTTTACAAAATCTTGCATGAGATGAGTTGCAGCATCTGCTTCCTGTAGCGGTGTCATTAGACCAAAGTTATTGAAAGCTTGACGTGCATCTGAACCATTGGGAGCATCCTCCATTAACTCAAGCGATTTCTTTACATTTGCAGCATTTGGGATATTTGCAAGCGGTCCACCCGGTGTAAAATCTTCATCTATAACATCTGCAGCTATATCCTCTGCAAATAACGTTAAAGTTGATGCATCAAAAGTAAAGTCAACAAAACGGTTGTCATTATTAATAGTTATTTTAACATTCTCTTTAGGAGTAGGCTTTAAACCACCTGCTGTTTCTGCAGATATTACCGTATATTTTGTATCTGGGCTTATATTATTCATGTCGAAATTAGTAGCAGTAACAACAAGTGCTAAAGTTGAAACCCCTGATAAATCAAGAGTACTACCTGATTTAATTAAGATATTACCACCTGACTTAGCTGCTCCGTCAAAAGTAGTATTTAAGGTTAGCGTATCGGTAAAGCTACCGGTGCCAGTATATGTCACTTGATTTGCACCTAAAGTAAGTGTAGTACCACTACCTGTTATATTACTATTAAAGGCTAGGCTATTGCCGAAATTAATAGTAGCACTGTTAGCTACAAAGCTGGTAGCCGTTACATTTTTAGCAAAACTAGTGATAGAACCTTTGGCTAAAGTAACCGCACCTGTATTAGTGAATGTATTGGCAAAAGTTGTAGTACCGCCAAGTGTCGCCGTACCTTTTGCGTTAACACTGCTTGCAAAACTTGTAGCACCTGCCGTTGTGATATCACCAACCGAATTAGCCGCAGTCCCTACAACACCGCTAACACTACCACTATTCATGAAGTTTAGCTTCAGAGCCTGACCACCGGTTTTATTTATGCTGCCTTTTAAGTTAAAGTATGCAGGTAATGTTAAAGTATTTGTGCCTGTACCTTGGATTTCGCCGATTTTAACGCTACCGCCTTTGGCAATAGTTACATTTCCTGCACCTACTTTTAACATAGCAATCCCGTTTACTCTATTAAGATTACTTGCACCTAAAACTATTAACGTACCGTTATTAGTACCGCCGGTATTTTGGACTGTTCCCACAACATTTACATTGTTATTTAATGTTACCGTACCGTTTTTTGCATTAAAATCTAAGAAACCGCCAATATTACCGGTTTGAGTTAATTGAACAGCATCATTAACTAAAACTACATTTGCCGTAGTAGCTCCAAGTTCTAATTGACCTGTCATATCAAGCATTATATTTGTTGCATTAAAAGTGGTACCTGCCGCGCCAAAATCTCCCGCTCCTTTGAAAACTATAGAGTGTAACTTATGAGCTCCACCAAACGTCTTGCCTCCGGCTATCGTTAATTTTTTTCCTGCAGTTACAGAATTTAATATTACTATACCCTCATCGTCATCATCAGGGTCTATATTCGCACCTAGTGTGATCGTACGGTCGTTTCCTGAACTATTTTGTAATATTAATTGAGCATTCTCACTTACAAATTGAATATTTCCTGCCGGTATATTTAAATTACCATTATTTGCATCAATCGTATAAGTAGCATAGTGTATTTGTATAGTACCAGCATTACATGCTGTACTACTAGTAAAATTTGCATTATCGTTAATAAACACGGTCTGTATACCTTCTAAATTTACATCGCCAGTCATTGTAATGGCACGCTCAATAAATAAAGAGCCAAATTTATTACCGCCTCTATTACCGATATTTCTAGCGGTACCTGCTACATTACTCCCAACATTCAGGCCATGAACCCCACCATTAAAGATTATAATACCTTCATTATCACCGTGAGCTACTAAATCAGCTGCTAATAATACATTATTTACTCCGACTCCGGTTAAGTTAGAAAATATTAAAGTAGAATCTGGAGCTCTAAAATGAATCTCTTGAGCATTGAATATAGTAATATCACCAGCACCTACATCAATTCTAAAAAGACTACCGGCTCCAATATTGATTTTTGCAACTGTTCCTATAGTTGAATGATATGTCGTAAGTGACTTTGTATTAACATTTAATATAGCATTATTGCCGTTTGCTATAGCTCCTTTAAAATAATAATGGTTTGGGTGACCACCAACACCAAGAGGTCCGTTAAACTCTAAAGTACTCCCGGCTCCAAAATCTATATTATCCGCAATTAGGCTTCTTCCAGCTTTTAATGTTACTCCTGCTCCTACATTCACT